>JBFXHW010000091.1:0-9270 GCA_050176605.1 Sphingobium sp.
ATATTAGAGTTTGTCGGGCTTCAGCGCCAGTCCGCTTGAGACGCTCATAAGACGCATCAGGTCGAGATTTTCACGGTTGGTCATCGTCGGGTTCTCGCGCTGGAACTCGCGCAGTACTGTGCGTTGATTCTCGCCTGTCGGCTCAGCGCTATAGGCCATCGCCGCCCATGTCTTGAGCCTGGACAGATCGTCGAGCGCGGCTGCTTTCGAGACCCCGACCTGATACCATTGTGCCGGCGGCTGCTGTCCTGCAGCTTTCATGGCGTCGATGCCCTGTTTGAAGACATCGAGGCCGCGAATGATCTGGGCCTTGTCGGTACCTGCCTTGCCCCAGATTGCCTGGGCGAGGATCGGCGAGATCTGATCAGGCTTGTAGCCGAGTTCCTGCGCTTTTTGCGCATAGGCCATCGCGCCGTCATAATCCTTGGCGGCAAGCGCATTGTTCGCAACGATCGTGTTGAACTGTCCAGCCTGATCCGCCGGGACGAGGCCCGTTGCCAGCATACCCTTCAACGCTTCGTTCTGCATCGCCGCATCGTTGGCCGCGATGCTGAGGTTCAGCACCAGGCTGTAATATTGATATTTGTCGTCGTTCGACGTTGCAGCCGCCAGCGTTTCCGGCATCAGCGCCTTGGCACCCTCGATATCCTTCTTGGTTATCGCAGCCTGCATCTTCTGCGCATGGGGAATGAAGCTCGGACTTAGCTTGAGCTTCAAGCCCGCCTCTTTCTTTTCCTTGGCCGCTACCGGCACGGATACCCCGAAGGATGCCGCCCCGATGGCGAGCACAAGTCCGAGAGCAACCGGCGACACAAAACGCATGATCCTATCTCCTGTTGGGCCGGAAAAACCGACATGATTTCGCTGTCCGCGAATGCAGCTAGCAAGGGGTGAGTGAATGACTGTTGAACATCGCGGCTATAACGGCCCTTGCCGCACTTGTCATGGCCTGACGCAAAAAAGCCTTCCCTGCACCTTTCCCGACGGATAACGGGTGGTCCGCGAGCAGGTTCCCGGCTGCGGCCACCTGTCCCGAATTTCCCGCGCGCGCGTACGTGCGCGTGCGCGAGGGGTGACAGGCACCTCCGAACGGTCTAGGACGGGTCATCAACCTGTAACACCCCTGAATTGAAAAGAGAGTCGCCTTGACCGACGAGACACTGCTCGCCGAACCTTCCGATATCAGTCCCATCGACATCGTCGACGAGATGAAGTCGAGCTATCTCGACTATGCGATGTCCGTCATCGTTTCCCGCGCCCTTCCCGATGTTCGCGACGGGCTGAAGCCCGTTCACCGCCGTATCCTCTTCGGCGCGCATGAGCAGGGCTTCGTCGCGGGCAAGCCCTATCGCAAGTCGGCGCGCATCGTCGGCGATGTCATGGGTAAATATCATCCCCACGGCGACAGTTCGATCTACGACGCGCTCGCGCGCATGACGCAGGACTGGTCGATGCGCGTACCGTTAATCGACGGTCAGGGCAATTTCGGATCGATGGACCCCGATAGCCCGGCGGCGATGCGCTATACCGAGGCGCGGCTCGCCAAGGTCGCGAACGCCCTGCTAGACGATCTCGACAAGGACACGGTCGACTTCACGCCCAATTATGATGCTTCGGAGCGCGAGCCGCAGGTGCTTCCCGCACGCTTCCCCAACCTGCTGGTCAATGGAGCGGGCGGCATCGCCGTCGGCATGGCGACCAACGTACCGCCGCACAATCTGGGCGAGGTTCTGCGTGCCTGCATCGCGACGATAGAGAATCCCGCCATCGGTCTCGAAGAGCTGATGCAGATCGTTCCTGGACCCGATTTTCCTACCGGAGCGCTCATTCTCGGCCAGTCGGGCGCGCGCAGCGCCTACACCACCGGGCGAGGTTCGATCATCATGCGTTCGCGTCATGAAGTGGAGGAAGGGCGCGGAGACCGGCGCTCCATCGTCCTGACCGAAATACCGTTCCAAACCGGCAAGAACGGTCTTGTGGAGAAGATCGCCGAAGCCGCGAAGGACAAGCGCGTCGAGGGCATTTCCGACATCCGCGACGAATCCTCGCGTGAGGGCGTGCGTATCGTCATCGACTTGAAGCGCGACGCCACGCTCGACGTCGTGTTGAACCAGTTGTGGCGCCACACCCCGGCACAGACCAGCTTCCCGGCGAACATGCTGGCGATCCGGGGCGGACGGCCCGAGTTACTGAACCTGAAGGACATCATCGACGCGTTCATCAAGTTCCGCGAGGAAGTGATCAGCCGCCGCACCAAGTTCGAGTTGAACAAGGCCCGCGAGCGCGCCCATATCCTGCTCGGCCTCGTGCTCGCGGTCACCAATCTCGACGAGGTGGTGCGCATGATCAGGGGCAGTTCCAGCCCGGCCGAGGCGCGTGAAAAGCTGATCGCGAGAGAATGGCCGATCGCGGAGATCGCCCCCTATATCCGCCTTGTCGAAGCGCTGGACACGGAAATTGATGGCGACACCTATCGCATGTCGGAAACGCAAGTGCGTGCAATCCTCGATCTGCGCCTGCACCGCCTGACCGCTATCGGCCGTGACGAGATTGGCAACGAACTGCAACAGCTTGCCGCGAACATCGAGGAATATCTGTCGATCCTCGCCGACCGGGCGAAACTCTATGCGGTCATGCGCGAGGAGTTCGAGGCGATCGAGGCGGAGTTCGCCACGCCGCGCAAGTCGACCATCGCGCCCGCCGCCGATGGCATCGAGGACGAAGACCTGATCGAACGCGAGGACATGGTCGTCACCGTGACGATGCAGGGCTATATCAAGCGCACACCGCTCGACAGCTTCCGCGCACAAGGGCGCGGCGGAAAGGGCCGTGCCGGCATGGCGACCAAGGACGAGGACGCCATAACCGAACTGTTCGTTACCAGCACGCACACGCCGGTGCTGTTCTTCTCGACGCTCGGCAAGGTCTATCGCCTGAAGGTCTGGCGCCTGCCGGAAGGCGGCCCGGCGACGCGTGGGCGCCCGATGGTCAATCTGCTCCCGCTGGCCGAAGGCGAAACAATCCAGACCATCCTCGCCCTGCCGGAAGACGAGGAAAGCTGGAAGGATCTGCATGTCATGTTCGCGACCGCCAACGGCACGGTCCGGCGCAACAGCATGGACGCCTTCTCCAATGTGCCGAGCAACGGCAAGATCGCGATGCGCTTCGACGATGGCAGCGACGATTATCTCATCGGCGTCCACCTGCTGACGGAAGGAGACGATGTGTTTCTTGCCACCCGACAGGGCAAGGCAATCCGCTTCGCCGCAACCGATGTACGCGAATTCCAGAGCCGCACCTCGACCGGTGTGCGCGGCATGACGCTGAAGGGTGACGACAAGGTAATTTCGCTGTCGATCCTGCACCGGGTCGGCACCAATCAGGAGGAACGAGAGGCCTATCTGCGCTTTGCCCCGTGGAAGGCGGAAAAAGAGGGTGAGCCCAATCTGACACCGGAGCGCTTCGCAGAACTGGAGGAGAAGGAACAGTTCATCCTCACCGTCTGTGCCAACGGCTATGGCAAGATCAGTTCAGCCTATGAATATCGACGGATCGGACGCGGAGGACAGGGCATCACCAATATCGACAATATCGCCCGCAATGGCCCGGTCGTCGCCAGCTTCCCGGCGGTGAAAGACGATCAGTTGATGCTTGTAACCGATCAGGCAAAGCTGATCCGCATGGGGCTCGACAGCATGCGCGTGATCGGGCGCGGGACAGCGGGGGTCCGCCTGTTCAACGTTGCAGACCAGGAGCATGTTGTCTCCGCCGCAAAGATCGAGGATAGCGGCGAGGAAGAGGTAGATGACAGCGCATCGGAGGCTCCGGCCGACGGCGAATGACCGAACTTTTCGCTTACAAGATACTGACCCGCGACCAGTGGGAAGCATGGCGGGCTGAAGGAGTCTTTAACGGCGCGCCAGTCGATCTGGCGGACGGCTATATCCACCTTTCCGCGCGCGATCAGGTTGTGGAGACGGTCAAAAAGCATTTTGCCGGTCAGGACGATCTCATCCTCGCCATGATCGATCTCGCCGCGTTGGGCGATGCCGTGAAATGGGAACCGTCGCGCGGCGGGGCGCTCTTTCCCCATGTCTATGGCCAGATTCCCATGAGCGCGGTCACTACCAAGGCGGTCTTGCGCCTTGATGCAACGGGACAACACGTGTTTCCTGCGGGTTTTTCCGACTGAAATTCCGGAACCGGGCACCCTCCCCCCGCATTGATTCCTCGTTGAACCAAGAAACGAGGAGACGAACGATGCGAAAAATTATCGCTTCCCTGCTCATTATCGGTGCGGCATCCGTAACGAGCGCCTGCTCCACCCTGGTCGGCGCTGGGGTTGGCGCAGGTGCGGGCGCGGGTGTAGCCGCCGCCACCGGTAATGATGTCAAGAAGGGCGCAGCCGTAGGCGGCGTTGCCGGCGCTGTCGTCGGAACGGTGGCAGACTAAACGTTATTTCGAGCCGGGAGGGCGATGCGTCCTCCCTCTCGCCTTTTGTCCGGTTCGCGTCTATCCGAGCTGCCATGGCTCATAAGGTGCATATCATCGGCGGCGGAATGGCCGGTTGCGAAGCCGCGTGGCAACTGGCGGAGGCAGGCGTTTTGGTCCGTCTTTCCGAAATGCGGGGTACCGGACATATGACCCCGGCCCACCAGACCGATGGGCTTGCCGAGCTGGTATGCTCCAACAGCTTCAGGTCCGATGACGCAGACCGAAACGCGGTCGGCCTGCTTCACCGCGAAATGCGCGATCTTGGTTCCCTGATCATGACGCAGGCGGAGCCCGCCCGCGTGCCGGCAGGATCGGCGCTGGCTGTTGACCGAGACCTTTTCTCCAGCGGCGTGACGGACACGCTTTCGCGCCACCCCTGTATCGAAATCATCCGTGAGCGGGTCGATACACTTCCCAGCGAAGGCATGACCATTGTCGCGACCGGTCCGCTCACGGCGGAATCCCTTGCGACCGACATCGGCACAGCGACAGGCCGGGACAGCCTCGCCTTCTTCGATGCGATTGCTCCGATCGTGTATCACGACAGCATCGACATGAGCATCTGCTGGATGCAGTCGCGATGGAACAAGGGCGAGACCAAGGATTATATCAACTGCCCGATGGACCGCGAGCAATATGAGGCTTTCGTTCAGGGATTGCTCGATGGACCCAAGACCGAGTTTCGGGAATGGGAAAAGAACACTCCCTATTTCGAGGGCTGCATGCCGATTGAGGTGATGGCCGGGCGCGGTCGGGAAACCTTGCGACACGGGCCGATGAAGCCGGTCGGGCTCGACGATCCGCGCACAGGGCGATGGCCTTATGCGGTCGTTCAGCTCCGGCAGGACAACCGCCAGGGCACGCTGTGGAACATGGTCGGGTTCCAGACCAAGCTAAGGCACGCCGCGCAAGTCGACCTGTTCCGCACGATACCCGGCCTTGAAAAGGCAGAGTTCGCGCGGCTGGGAGGGCTACACCGCAACACCTTCATCCAGTCGCCCAGGCTGCTCGATGCGACCTTGCGCCTGAAATCTGCTCCGCATATCCGCTTCGCCGGACAAATGACCGGCTGCGAAGGCTATGTCGAAAGCGCCGCCATCGGCCTTCTTGCCGCGCGCTTCGCCATCGCCGAACTTTCCGGACGGTCGCTTGCGCCGCCTCCTGTCACGACCGCGCTTGGCGCGCTGCTTTCGCATGTAACCGGTGGCGACCCGGACAATTTTCAGCCGATGAACGTCAATTTCGGCCTGATGCCACCTCCCGACGAGCGTGTCAGGAAGAAGGACAGGAAGCTTGCCTATACCGCGCGCGCACGCGCCGATTTCGCCGGCTGGATGCGCGAACAGGACCTGCTGGAGACGGTCTGAGCCGGTTGGTCTCTCCCCGGCCCAGACGAACGAAAATCAGCGTTTCTTCACGAATTCCGCACGCAGCACGAGGCCCTTGATCCCCTCATATCTGCAGTCAATCTCCTGCGCATCGCCGGTCAGCCGGATCGACTTGATGAGCGTACCGCGCTTCAGCGTCTGCCCCGCACCCTTCACTTCGAGATCCTTGACCAAAGTCACCTGATCGCCGTCGCTCAACAAATTGCCGACCGCATCGCGTACCTCAACCCGCCCGGCCGTTGCTTCCCGCCGCGCCAGTTCCGAGGCGGGCATCCATTCGCCGCTCGTCTCGTCATAGACATATTCGTCGTCACCGCCGCTCATCGCTACTCCTCAGGCGCCACCCATTCCAAACATGGCTTGACCCATTACGGACCGGGAGCGCAACACGCAATGGCCGGGCTGCCTCCGGCTTGAGGGCGGGCTTCAGCTCAGCACTTGCACTTCGGCTTTGTAACGGGTTTTGGCGCGGTGGTGGCGAATTCGGCACGCGTCAGCTTGCCGTCCTTGTCCCCATCCGCACCTGCAAATCGATCGGAGGTCCGCACTGCCCATTCCTCGAACGAGAGCAGGTTATTTCCGTCCTTGTCGAGCGCCTTGAACGCCGACGTCCGGCTCGACATCATCTCCAGCCTTGAGATAACCCCGTTCCGGTCCCTGTCATAGCGGTCGAAACGTTTCGCCTCGCGATCCTCGGGACGTGCCTCGGGCGGCACGGGGGGCGGCGCGCCCATCGCGTTGCTGTTTCCTTCCGGCAAGGCTTGAGGGGCGGAAGGCACTGCCACTCTCTCCGGCGCGGGCTCTGCACGATTTTCGGCCTGCCCCTGCCACCAGAACAGGCCGCCCGTGACCAGAAGCAGGCAGGCGGCGACCCCGGCCACAAATCGGTTCATCCTTCGCTCCCCATTGCAGCGCCGATCATATCGTCAAAGCCGGCTGCCGCCAGAGCCTATCTTTCGAAAAACTGCGCACGGAGCAGACGCAGGTAGAGGCCGGGCGTCAGATTGGCAGGGGCAGCGCGACCACGCAACACGTCGGCCCGCGCGACAATGGCCATCATGGCGACCATCCGCGGCAGGACGGGATGATCCGCCACCTCTGCGCGCCTTCGCGCGAAGGCCAGCGCCTCACTGGCCAGTATGTCGTCCGCCATGTGCCCAGCCAGATCCCAGAGCGCCCATATCCGTCCCGCTACCGCCGCTTCTCCGGCACTCTCCGGCACCAGAGCGCTAAAAAGCCCCCCACCCCGGCCGCCAGAATAGGCGTCCAGCATGGCGCCGCGATTTTCTCCGTTCCACGCGGCCAGTTCCTCCCACCCGTCGATCATCGCCAGCAGATGCGGACGCATCAACGCAAAGCCTTCGAGAGCGCGCAGAGCGACAGTCGCTTCCGTGTGCTGCTCCGGCCTCAGGTCCGGACCGGCCAACGCATCCCGCCACCAGGCAAGCCTGACCTGCGCCATGATCGGTTCTTTCGTAACGCGCGCGATGTGCGCGCATTCATTGTCAAGATGAAACACCCAGGCGGCCCGCCCACTATCCTGTCCCGCCGCGCCGAGCAGGACACGCTGGATAGGCAAAACTCCGGGCATCGCGGCCATATCCTAAGCTCCTGTTAATCGCGCGCGCACACCAATTGTTAATTCGACACGCCTAATTGTCCGAGATTGGTCGAGATGCGCGCGCATATTCGCGAAAATCATCGCGCGTACCGTATTCCGGCCCCGGATTGGGCTAAACAGGGTGGGTAACCGCATGGCACGGAACAAAGAGGCGAAAAAGGGATTTCTCGCGCGCTTGCTTGGCAACGAGGCAGGCAATGTACTCGCCATGACGGCCGCCGCGGTATTTCCGCTGATGGGCATGGTGGGCGGTGCCGTCGACATGGCGCGCCTGTATGCCGTGAAATCGCGGCTTCAGGCCGCGTGCGACGCAGGCGCGCTGGCCGGCCGCCGCGTGATGGGCAACGGCGCATGGGCAGACAACAGCAGCGCCGCCAACACTGCCGCGCAAAAGGCTTTCGATCTGAATTTCGAGGGTGGCACCTTCGGCTCCGATGGGCTGTCCCGGGGTTTCACCGAAAATAACGGAACCGTTACGGGAACGGCATCGGTCAATGTCCCGATGACGCTGATGCGTCTGTTCGGTCGCGCCACCAAGAATATCGCGATCACCTGCGACGGCATGATGCGCATCCCGAACACCGACGTCATGTTCGTGCTCGACAATTCCGGTTCGATGGCCTGGACCATTCCGGGAGATTCGAGTGGCCAGTCCAGGATCGCCGGACTGCGCGTCGCCGTTAAATGTTTTTACGAGGCGCTTGCGAAGCAGGACATCGACGATGTGACGCCGACCGAGTGCGGCACGACAAGCAACCCAAGCGGCGGACTGTCGAATAACGTCCAGCTCCGGTTCGGCTTTGTCAACTATGATCATATGGTCAATGTCGGCAAACTGCTGCCCAACGACTATATTGCGGACAGCGCCAATTACCAGTCGCGTATCACGGAACAGGATCCGTCCAACCCGACATCGACCACATATGGCAACTGGTCGTTCTCTTACGGATCGAAATATCAATCGAACTACCAGAACAATGCCGGGAGTTGCACGGCGGCAAGTCCGACGACCGTTACAGGCACACCAACGACCTCTACCAGTACAGACAGCATGGGCAACACGGTCACCACAACTACAACCACACGGACAACCAATGGGACCGAGATAGTCTGCCAGCCGAAGAGCAACGGCAAATATAAGAAGAAGAGCAACGGCAAATATAAGAAATGGACCTATCAATATACCAACTATGTTGAGAGCAAGTCGGATGTGACGGGTCCCAACTACACATATCGGTATACGCAGCGATCACTCGACGTGTCGGGACTGAAGGCTGGCGGAAGCAGTTGGAACAGCAGCGTCAACCTGCCGATCGGCTGGATGAACGCCAATACCAGCGTCACCTGGGACGGCTGTATCGAGGAGCGACAGACGGTGGCCAATACGGATGGTAATCCGTCGGACGACTGGGACAATTTTCCGTCGTCACCGGCAAATGCCTATGACATGGATATCGACATGGCTCCTTCCAGCGGCAATCCGGCGACCCAGTGGAAGCCGGCGCTTTGGGGAGCCGTATGGGCCAGAAAGTCGGGCGGCACCAACACGACCTCGGACGTCTATACGACCTCCACCCTTAGCCGGAACCTGAACTTCTACAATTGCGGCGTGACACCGTCCCGCAAGCTGACCCAATATTCAGGAACAAGCGGCGCCGCCAACCTGCGCGATTATGTCAATACCATGGTTCCGAACGGCAACACCTACCACGATATCGGTCTGATTTGGGGCGGTCGCCTGATGTCGCCTACCGGCATCTTCGGCAG
>JBFXHW010000092.1:0-9267 GCA_050176605.1 Sphingobium sp.
GGCGCTGCCCCGGCCACGGGGCAGGACGCAGGCGAAGGTTGAACCGGGCCAGCCGGATCAGCGCCGCATAGTGGATTTCCGTAATGTGCCGGACATCGAAGATCATGCTAGGTAGTTGTTCTGCGCCGGTTTGCCGTATTTTTCATACTGCAGGAAATAGCGCGTCGAAATCGCATCGGAGAGTGCGAGCAGGCGCAGCTCCGTTTCCTTCAGCGCGTCGGGAGTCATGGCTTCGGCTGGCGTGCTCTGCAGGTTGCTCAGGATGGCCCGCGCCTCTCGCAGCGGCGTTTCGGGCACCCCGTCTTCCAGCAGTTGCGGCAGGAAACCGACATGATCCGTGATCGCGCCGATCTGGAAAATAAGCGACCGCGGATTGTCTGGATCGAGCAGCACAAGATCGAGTACCGGTTCCAGCATCGGGCCGGTAAGATAGCGCGATCGATAGGCGATCTGGCTGTCGCACAGGTCCAGAATGATGCCGAGATCGTTCTGGTGGTGGGGCGGCGCGGACAGGTTTCGGGTGATGCGGCAGATGTTGAGCGCGCGCTCGATCCTGCGTCCCATTTCCAGGAAGCGCCAGGCCGGACTGCGTACCATATTTTCCGCCGACAGACCCGAAAGCGCGGCAAAGCGCTCGATCAGCATGGCGCTTGCCTTCAGCATCGATTCCGCGTTGTGGGTATCGAATGCGGGGACAGGGCGGTTGGCCGCGCGCCAGAAGTCGTTCGACAACCTGTCGCGCAGCGTCCGGCCAATGGTCCGGCTGGAGTTGATGAGGGCGGCCACGCCGCCAAGCTTCTGACGCTCTGAAAAGGCCATGCCGCACAGCCGTGTGATCGGCTGTTTCGCATCATCGGCATCGATCGCGCCCCATTGCACCAGCAGTTGAACGAGGCGGCCCATCGCCTCGGAATCGCGGCCCGCGCCGCCGTCCGCCTCTATCGAGCTGCCGAGCAGACTGCGGATGATGCGCACGGTCATTTCCGCCCGCTCGGTATAGCGGCTGAACCAGTAGAGATTGTCTGCCGCCTGGCTGGAGAGGATACCGCCGCTGCGCCTGATCGGCGGGGAAATGCCCGCCGTAAGGAGGCTGGCCTGATCGACCGGATCATTGTCGACGACGCAGAGGTCTGCCGAGAGGTCGCCGTCGCCCATCAGGGACGTGCGCAAATTGCCTGCGGAGGACAGACGCGCGAAGCCTCCCGGCATCACCTGCCAGTTCCCGTCCCCGTCGCGCGCCACGAAGGCGCGCAGCGTAAAGGGTCGGGGAACGAACCGGTCGCCAATCAGCGCGGGCGTGGTCGAAAGATGGACGATTTCCTGGCCGGTATAATCCATCGGACGCCGGTCGATCGCCTCCATCAGCGCCGCTTTTTCAGGCGCCGAAAAGCTTGCGCCTGATCGTGAACGACCCGCGGTCAGCGCTGCGACGCTGCCCCCGAACGCTGAGCTTATGACCATCTCCTCGAAGCGGTCACGGACGATATTCGCTTCTTCCGGCTGTCCGCACCACCAGGTCGCGACATTGGGCAGGAGCAGGCCGTGCCCGAGCAGAGTCTGACACAGCCGCGGCATGAAGGCGGCAAAGGCCGGTGCCTCCATCACCCCGACCCCAGGCCAGTTGGCGAGCGTCAGTCCGCCACTGGCGCAGGCCTCGAATAGATCCGGCACGCCGATGTGCGACCGGGAATCGAAGGAGAGCGGGTCAAGATGGCGGGTGTCGATCCAGCGCCACAATCCATCGATCCGCTTCGGGCCGGCGATCGTGCGCACATAGAGCTTGTCCTGACTCACCGTGAGATCGGAGCCCTCCACCAGCGGAAAGCCGAGATAGCGCGAGAGGTGCGCCTGTTCGGGGTAGCTCTGGTTGAACCGACCGGGAGTGAGCAGGGCAATGCGCGGTTCATCCCGCTGGCAGTCCGCCGCGATACCCTGACGGAGCTGAACAAAGAAACCGGCCAGGCGACGCGCGTTGATGTCGGATAGCAGCGAGGTCGTGCTGCGCGAGAGCGCCAGCCGGTTTTCCAGCGCGTAGCCTATGCCCGTGGCGAGGCGCAGCCGGTCCGCCAGGACCCGCCACTCCCCGTTCGGCCCGCGTGCAAGATCGACCGCGTAGACGTGAAGATAATGGCCGTGCGGCGGCCTGACCCCCACCATCTTGGGCTCGAAATGGTGGCTACCCGCGACCAGGCTGGCGGGCAGATGGCCGTCGCGCACCAGTTGCTGCTCGCCATAGATATCGGCAATCACGCGTTCGAGCAGATCTGCGCGCTGGATGAGGCCGCAGGCTATCGCGTTCCACTCGTTGGTGCCGATGATGAGCGGCATGGGGTTCAGAGGCCATTCCCGCTCTTCCTCATCGCCGGTCAGGCGGAAGGTGAGGCCAAGGTCCTGGATCTGGCGCGACACCTGTTCGTGCGCGCGCGACCAGTCGCCTTCGCACATGTCGCCAAGGCCGTTGGCCGCAAGCCGCCATTTGGCCGCGACCTCCGGTTCGGCCCCGGCGAACAGGTCGCCAGCGGCTGTCTCGGGGGCGTAGTTCGCCAGCATGTCGGTCATGATCGGTTTATGGACGGCATTCTCGGCCAGCGCTGTCATCCCCCACGGACCGGGCGTCGCAGATCGAGCGTCATCGGAAACTCCCCTGGCAGCTCTTCGGCCGGCATGTTCATCGATCCCGGCGAATGGCCATGCGGCTGAAAGCGCGACTTGCGGCGCGATTCGGCCTCATAACCGTTAACCGGTACATCATCATAGGATCGTCCGCCCGGATGCGCCACATGATAGACGCATCCGCCGAGCGATCTGTTGTTCCAAACATCAAATATATCAAAGGTAAGCGGGGCGTGGGCCGGCATTGCCGGATGCAGGCAGTTGGCCGGTGCCCAGGCCTTGTACCGCACGCCGCCGACACCTTCGCCCGGAACGCCTGTCGGGTTCATCGGCACGCGGCGACCGTTGCAGGCGATGATGTGCCGCCCCGGGACGAGTCCGGCGGCCCTTACCTGCAGCCGTTCTGTCGAGCTGTCGACGTAGCGGACGGTGCCACCGATAGCACCGGTTTCTCCCAGCACGTTCCACGGTTCGAGCGCATGGGCGATTTCGAGCGTGACGCCGCCGCCCTCGATTTCGCCATGAACAGGGAAACGGAACTGCCGCTGTGCCTCGAACCAGTTTGGATCGAAGTCATAGCCCGCACCGCGCAGATCCTCGAGCACGTCCATGAAGTCGGCCCAGACAAAATGCGGCAGCAGGAAACGGTCGTGCAGCGCGGTACCCCATCGGACAAGGCCACCGTCCTGCGGCTCGCGCCAGAACCAGGCCGTCATTGCGCGCAGCAGGAGTTGCTGGGCGAGGCTCATCTTCGGGTCGGGCGGCATTTCAAAGCCGCGAAATTCGACGAGGCCTAGACGCCCCGTCGGCCCATCGGGCGAAAACAGCTTGTCGATGCAGATTTCGGTGCGATGCGTGTTACCGGTCACGTCGACCAGCAGGTTGCGGAACAGTCGATCGACCAGCCATGGCGCGGGCTGTTCCTGCGATGGAGGCGGCACCTGGGAAAGTGCGATTTCCAGCTCGTAGATGCTGTCGTGTCGCGCCTCGTCGATGCGTGGCGCCTGGCTGGTCGGTCCGATGAACAGACCGGAGAAGAGGTAGGACAGCGAGGGATGCCGCTGCCAGTAAAGGACGAAGCTCTTGAGCAGGTCGGGACGGCGAATGAACGGCGAATCGTTGAGCGCCGCGCCCCCCAGCACGATATGGTTGCCGCCCCCGGTACCGATGGACCGGCCGTCGACCATGAATTTGTCCGCGGTGAGGCCGCACTCACGTGCGGTGTCGTAAAGCGTTTCGGTGATATCGACGGCGTGTGGCCAGCTGTGCGCCGGCTGTATGTTCACCTCGATCACGCCGGGGTCAGGTGTTACCTTGAGGACGTTCAGCCGGGGATCGGGGGGAGGGGCATAGCCCTCGATCCGTATCGGAACACGTCTTTCGGCGGCGATCCTCTCGATCTCCGCGACCATTTCGAGGAAGTCCTCCAACCGCTCGACCGGCGGAATGAAGATAGAGAGATAGTCGCCATGCGGCTCGACGGTGAGTGCCGTGCGCACGGCGCCGGCAATGATTTCCTGCTCGACCCGTTCCTGCGCAGCCGTGTCCGGTGCGGCGACCCGTTCGGAACGCTGGGCTGCGTCGACGGCGGGTGTTTCCGCTTCGCGTAATTCCGTGCCGCGTTCGACCTTCTGCTCGCGATAGTCCGCCAGCGGCTCGCGCGGTTCGCTGGTGTCGTGCGCGTGAATATAGGGATAGTCGGCTGGGGCCACATAGGGAAGGGAGCCCAGCGGCAGGCGATAGCCCA
This sequence comes from Sphingobium sp., assembly GCA_050176605.1. Classification (GTDB taxonomy): domain Bacteria; phylum Pseudomonadota; class Alphaproteobacteria; order Sphingomonadales; family Sphingomonadaceae; genus Sphingobium. The sequence continues at coordinate 4,361 of JBFXHW010000092.1, forward strand.
GTGCGCTGTCGCCCGGCACGGCGAAAAGCGCACCGCGCCGCACCTGCCACTTCTCGCTCTTCCATCGCGCGGCTTTTGCGGGGTCGGCCTGCCAGCGCTGGATCGGAAGCGCAAAACCCACCGCCTTTGAAAGACCGCGCTGGAATGTGCGCATGAAGCGCGCGCGCTCCTCCGGATTGTCGAGCTTCGGGTCGTCGGGCGGCGTGTTGTCCGGAAGCTCGGCCTCCTTCACGATCCACGCAGTCGCATCTTCGTAGACCGGTTGCACATAGTCTGGCGCTATACCGAAACCCTCCGCCGCAGCACACAGGAAGGCATTGGCCGCCACCACATCGATCGGGCCAGAATCTTCATTTTTCTCTGATGGTTCCGGTTCATTTTTCACATCGGCTATAAGCAGAGGATCGCGCCAGATCGGGATCCCGTCGGTTCGCCAGTATACCGAATAGCCCCATCGCGGCAGGCTCTCACCGGGATACCATTTTCCCTGTCCGTGGTGGAGCAGCGCGCCGGGTGCGAATTTCTCGCGCAGCGCCCGGATCAGACGGTCTGCATAGGCGGCCTTCGTCGGGCCAACTGCATCACCGTTCCATTCTGGCGCCTCGAAATCGGTATCGGCAATGAAAGTCGGCTCGCCGCCCATGGTAAGGCGCACATCCTGCGCGCCGAGATCGGCATCGACCTGGGCGCCTAGATCGAGCAGCGCCTGCCAGCGCCCCTCGGTAAAAGGTTTGGTGATCCGCACTGCTTCCGCGACGCGGCTGATGCTCATCTCGAAATGAAAATCGACTTCGGCGGGCTCGGCGACCCCGGAAACCGGCGCGGCGGATCGGTAATGCGGAGTTGCTGCCAGCGGGATATGGCCTTCTCCGGCGAAAAGCCCCGACGTTGGATCGAGGCCGACCCAGCCCGCGCCCGGCAGATAGATTTCGGTCCAGGCGTGGAGATCGGTAAAGTCCTCTTCCGGGCCTTTCGGCCCGGTCTTGGACTCCACGTCCGCCTTCATCTGGATCAGGTAGCCGGATACGAAGCGTGCTGCATAGCCGAGGCGGCGGAGGAGTTGCACCTGCAACCAGGCGCTGTCGCGGCAGGAGCCGGTGCCGAGTTGCAACGTATCCTCCGGGGCCTGTACTCCCGCCTCCATGCGAATCACATAGCCGACGCGCTGGGAGAGGGCCTGATTGAGCGCGACGAGAAAGTCGATGGTGCGGCCTTCCTGCTTGCCTTTCCATTCAGTGACCAGCGCCTCGAACTGCGGCCCTTGCGGCTCGGTCTCGAAATAGGCGGCCAGGTCTTCCCTCAGCGCGTCGTCATAGGCGAACGGCACTTCCTCGGCATAGGGGTCGACGAAGAAGTCGAACGGGTTAATGACGATGAGATCGGCAAGCAGATCGACCTCGATCGAGAAATGGTCGACCTTTTCAGGAAAGACGATGCGCGCCTGCCAGTTGCCATGCGGATCCTGTTGCCAGTTCAGGAAATGATCGGGCGGGCTGATCTTGAGCGAATAATTCGGGACTTCGGTGCGGCTGTGAGGCGCCGGCCGAAGGCGGACTACCTGCGGCCCGAGCGCGATCGGGCGGTTGTAGCGATAGCGCGTGAGATGATGCAGTCCGGCCTTGATCATAGACTCATCAAAGCTTGAATTTTGTTGCATTGCAACAGAAATAGGCGGGAACCGGCGTGGCCGTTGCGCGTATTCGCTCCATGTTCACCCCCATCGATCCCGCCTTGCTCGAATTTCCCACGATATCGCTGTCAGGGGTGGTCGATCACAACATGTATATCTATTTCCGCAACTGTCTTGGCCAGATACCGCAGGCAGGGCCCAGCGTTATCGAATTGTCTACGCTGGGCGGAGACCCTGAAGTCGCGCGAATGATGGGCGAAGACGTAAGGTTTCACAGCGATCTTTATCCGGAGAGACGGATCATGTTCGTCGGCAAGGCCGTCGTCTATTCGGCCGGTGTTACGCTGATGAGCTTCTTTGCCCCGGAGAACCGCTTTCTGAAGCGCGGATCGCGCCTGATGATCCATGAGCGACTGATTTCAAAAGAAGTGAAGCTCGATGGGCCGCTTACGACATGTATTGCCCCTCTCAAGGCCGCGCTCAACGAAATCGAGACTTCGATCACGATCCAGAACGAAGGGTTCGCCAATCTCCTGGCCGGATCGTCCGTTACGCTGGATGAGCTACTGCGGAGGGCGACCGAGAACTGGTATGTCGAGGCCCAGGAGGCCAAGGAACTGGGGCTGATCGCCGACGTGCTGTAACGGATGAATGTTGGTCGGGGAGAGAGGATTCGAACCTCCGGCCCCTGCCTCCCGAAGACAGTGCTCTACCAGGCTGAGCTACTCCCCGACCGGGCCGGAATCATCGATCCGGCAAGGCAGGCGGCGGTCTATAGGAAGGCGCGCATCAGGATGCAAGCGACAGTTCCATTCCTCATGAACGGAGGGAGTAAAAGCGACCGCTGCCCGACTGTAGGTTTAAGCTGAATGCCGTGGCTATTACGCGGTTCGCCGGGGCAAGAATGTCCGGAGGCACGGCTGTTCCGGAGCAGGCGAGGGTGGGGAACCTCATGCCGCGCGAGGGGTAGTGCCGCCACGTGCGATCGCAAGACCTGACCGAAGCTCCCTTCGCCCGACTAAGAACACCTGCTAGCGCAAATGCGAACCCAGCGCATGGGTGTGGCAAGGTCCGGAAAGTAGCTGTTTCCCGGGCTCCTTCGGTCACGCATGCCGTTGCCGGGCTGCATTTCTGCTGCGGCGCAACGCCCGGCCGCTCCTTGGCAATGACAGACATCGGCTGATAGGTTGCTGTCATGGCTTTCAGTACCGACCAGCAGAAATTGCAATGTAAAGTCAGGGTTTTGGCCATCGTCGGTTGCGCGCGGAGCGGGAGTACACTTGTCGAGGGTGTGCTTCAGGATCGCTTCGATATCTGTTCGCTCGGCGAGGTCTGTTATCTCTGGGAACGGGGCTTTCTTAGGGACGAATCCTGCGGGTGCGGTAATCCGTTTTCGCGATGCGAGTTCTGGCAGTCCGTTCTTAAGGACGCTTTCGGTTCCGTCAGCGAGGCCGATGCGCGGCGTTTCGATACGGCGTTTCGGTCGGCTCGCGGCACGCTGCTGGATTTCGAGCTGACCTTCAGAAGGGCGCCCAGGGTCGATCCGCTGTTCGCGGATATCGCCAAGCCGCTCTATCGTTCGGCTCGCCGGATCGGAGGACGGCGACTGCTTGATTCGAGCAAGGTTCCGCGATTTGCCGCCAGCCTTCAGGACGCGGGTATCGTCCAGGTGGACGCACTGCATCTGTTTCGCGACCCTTGCGGCAATGTTCACAGCCTGCGAAATGCCAAGGTGCGCCCGCAAGCGCGCAGCGGGTCGGAAAGGCGGATGGGGAGATCGAAATCCATCTTTCACGCTGTCCTGAGATGGAAATTGCGCAATATCCAGTCGCAGCGACTTCTGTCCCGCGCTCGCAGCAATGCCCTGACAGTCAGTTACGAGGCGTTTTGCCGTAATCCTGACACTCATCTTCAGCGTTTTGCCGAGACATATCGGCTCGAAGCCCGCAATCGGGACGCTGCGCGGCAATGGCACAGCGTATCAGGGAACCCCATGCGCTTTACCGAAGAAAAGCTGGTGATCCGGCTCGACGAGCGATGGCGCGATTCGATGAGTGCTACTGATCAGGCCATCGTGCGCCTGCTTTCTTCCGCGCAGCAGGCTCGCATGAAGCGGCTGGCGGAATAGGCCTGTCGATATATGGTGTAGCAGTTACGACCAATCGCGTTTCTGTTGTGTCGCAGCATGGATTTTCAGGGTTGATTAATCGTGGAACAGGCCCGAAAATCGAGAGAAATCGGTGATTTGCATTATTCGAGGTGAGGCCTTTGGGTTCCGCTTTGGTGCAATGCGGATAAAATATTGCGGTCGTATGCCGGAACAACAGTGGATGGCGAAGTGAGGGGAAGCGCGGCAAGCCAGTTCGTTCCTGAGCAATGAACGGCTGACGTCCGTTTCTCTGATCTTCCGTCTTTCAACTTGGATCGATGTTGTCGGTTCGAGGCTGGCTTTTTGCGTTGGAAAGAACTGGGCCTTACGTGCGTATTTTGATTTCCAACTACAGATATTTCGTTTCGAGCGGTCCGGAGCGGTATCTGTTCAACCTGAAGCCCCGGTTGGAGGCGCGCGGCCATGAGGTCATGCCGCTGTCTGTGCGGTACAGCCAGAATGTCCCCAGCGATTATTCGCGTTATTTCGTTTCTCCGATCGCGGGTGAGGATGAGGTCTTCTTCGACCAGCACCGCAAGTCGATCGGCACGGTCGCGAAGGGCATTTCACGCCTTTTCTACTCCACTGAAGTCAGGCAGGCGGCCTATAGGATGGCCACGGAAACGCGGCCCGACATCGCCTATGTCCTCTATTATCTGCGGAAGATGTCGCCGTCCCTGCTTGTTGGCCTGAAGCAGGCAGGCCTCCCCATCGTAGTGCGCATATCCGATTTCGGCATGATGTGCGGCGAGCACCATATGCTGCGCGAAGATGCCCCCTGCACGGAGTGCCTCGATCTGGGGATTGGCGCGCAGGTGCGCAATCGCTGTATCAAGGGCAGCCTGCCGATCTCGCTGCTCGACGCGGCGGCGACGACATTCCACCGTTGGCGCGGCTATTTCGACCTGGTCGACCGGTTCGTCACCACCAATGAATTCATGAGCGAGATGATGGTTCGCGCCGGCTTTTCGCCCGAGCGGATCACCTGCATTCCAACGTTCGCGGACGGTGATCGCTTTTCGCCCGCCAGCGAAATCGCCGACCCGCCCTATTTCTTCTATGCCGGGCGGCTGGACAGGCCCAAGGGCATCCACATATTGCTGGAGGCCGTCGCGCTGCTGCGTGAGA
>JBFXHW010000093.1:0-9207 GCA_050176605.1 Sphingobium sp.
GCCAAGCAGGACACGCAAGCGGTCGCGATTGCGCAGCAGCAGGTCGACACCGCGCGACGATGTTATCGCGGCCGCGCGAACACTCCTGATGTCGATGCATTTAGGGCCCTTGCGTTCCTTCCAGCTTTCGACCGGCGGATCCTCTTCTGCGCCCGGCGCTACCGGACGGGCAAAGCGTTCGGCTGCCGGCGCTGGCATGGCGGGGCGCGCCATGGGCACCCTGATGATCACGCGCTGTTCGATCGTCATCTGGGCCAGGCGCTGGCTGACCTGCGCCCACTCCAGCCGTGCTTCATTCGTTCCGGCGGACGATGTCGCGTCCGCGTCCGCGCCATTCGCGTCCGGATCGGCTCCAGCCTCATGGGCCAGAAGCAGCAAAATCGGAAGAAGGTTCACATCACCCCTTTTGGCCTTATTGTCCCTGCAAGGAATGTTGGCATAGTCCCGGCCTGTTGAACAACAGGTGAATTGGCGCAATAGAAGCAGTCATGGAATTCGCCAAAGCACTGGAAATATTTGCCGGGATATTGGGGCCAAAGGGCGTGATCACCGATCCGACGGAAATCGCACCATGGCTCACGGACTGGCGCGGCCGCTATCATGGAGCGGCGGCGGCGATATTGGCGCCTGCGACGACCGAAGAAGTGGCAAAGACGGTCTCCTTCGCAGGTGAAGCGGGCATCGCGCTGGTTCCTCAGGGGGGGAATACGTCAATGGTCGGTGGAGCGACCCCACCGGAGGACGGCAGCGCACTTATCCTCTCGCTCCGTCGCATGAACCGCATACGCTCCGTCAACGCCACGTCCAACCGGGCCGTTTGCGAGGCAGGCGTGATCCTCTCGACGCTGCACGACACTGCCCAGGCTGTGGGCAGGCGTTTTCCGCTAAGCCTCGGCGCCAAGGGATCGGCGACCATCGGAGGACTTGTCTCCACCAATGCGGGGGGCACACAAGTGCTGCGCCACGGCACGATGCGCGGACTTGTGGAGGGCATCGAGGCGGTATTGCCTGACGGCAGCATCTATGAGGGGCTGGCACCGCTCAAGAAGGACAATCGCGGCTATGACATCCGTCATCTGCTGATCGGTGCAGAAGGGACGCTCGGTGTCATCACCGCCGCTACGCTGAGGCTTGCCCCCGTCATCACCCGCAGTGCAACGGCATGGGTCGGCGTCGAGCGGCCACACGATGCGCTAGCGCTGCTCAGGCGGCTGGAGGAACGCCTCGGGCCGATCGTTGAGGGGTTCGAGGTCATGGCTGGAGACTGTCTCGCTCACGTGCTTCGGCACATTCCGGATACGCGCGCTCCGATCGAAACGCCCGCGCCGTGGCACGTCCTGATCGACGTGGACCTGAGCGCTGCGGCGGAGGATGGGCGCGCCCATTTTGAAGCGGCTCTCGCCGGATTTCTGGAACAGCCCGGCGCGATCGATGCCGCCATCGCCCAGAACGAGACCCAGGCCGCCGCCTTCTGGCGCATTCGCGAATCGATATCGGAGGCGGAGCGCGCGCTCGGACCTGCCCTTCAGTTCGACGTCAGCGTGCCAGTCGAATCGATGCCGGACTTCATGGTGGACACAGCAGCGGCTGCAGAAAGGCGCTTTGCGGGAACCACCGCTTCCTCCTTCGGTCACCTCGGCGACGGAAACGTGCATTTCCACGTCCGGGCGCCTCAAGGAACGACAGACGGGCAGGGCTGGATTGGGACGCAGGGCAAGACCATTACCGCCTTCGTGCATGATCTGGTGATCGCGGCGGGCGGTTCCATCTCTGCCGAACATGGCATCGGCCAGATGAAGCGGGCGGAAATGGGACGGCTTTCGTCCCCCGCCCGGATTACCGCTTTGCGGGCTATCAAGGCCGCGATGGACCCCTCCGGCATCATGAACCCGGGAAAGCTCATCCCGCTTGCATCGGAAGGCTGAGCCCTCTATCGCCAGCGCCAAATTCCGTGAATCCGGCAGGAGCCGGATCAGCCTGATGGAGACATGTCATGGCCAGCGCGCCAAATGCCACCCTGCCGATTTTCTATAATGAACTGGTCCCGCTGAACAGCAACGAGCATGAGAAGCTGCGCATCCGCCCCGCCGACGCCGCGCCGTTCCTGCGGAACCAGCACGCGGTGCCGCTGACGATCGACGAGTTCGTCACCGCCCAGCGGTTCGTGCCGATCATCTTTTCTGCTGGTGACGATCCGGTTCCGCTGGCGCTGATGGGGCTGAACGAGGGCATCAACACATTCCTCGACGATGAAGGCAAGCTGCGCGGTCCTGCCTATGTGCCCGCCTATGTCCGCCGCTATCCCTGGATGCTGGCGAAGCTGCGCCCGGACAATGACGAGCTTTCCCTCTGCTTCGATCCGACATCCGATACCATCGGCGAGTTCGAGGATGGCGAGGCCCTGCTTGAGGACAAGCAGCCGACCGAGATTACGAAGAATATCCTCAAATTCTGCGAGGATTTCGAGCAGGCGGCAATGCGCACCGGTCAGTTCATGAAAGACCTGAAGGAACTCGACCTGTTGATGGATGGCGAGGTGTCGATCCAGATGCCGAACAACGACAAGCCGTTCGTTTATCGCGGCTTTTCCATGGTCAACGAGGAAAAGCTGCGCGATTTGCGCGGCGACCAGCTTCGCAAGATCAACCAGAATGGCATGCTGCCGTTGATCCACGCCCATCTGTTCTCACTCCAGCTTATGCGCGAAATTTTCCAGCAGCAGGTAGAACAGGGCAAGATGCCCGAAGTGCCGATACCCGAAGCAGTCAGCTAAGCCGCAAAGCGCACCAATTCGATGCGTTTTGGCGGTTGCCGGAGCCTTTTTGCTGCCTTGTTGGGCGCGGCAGGGAAATCATTACTGCGCTGATCATTATTATTGGCCAATAGAATGGTTGAAAATTGGCAGTGGTTGAACTACCTATAGTTAGCGCTTTCGCCTGTTCCCCTTTCGGGCGATTGTGCGGGCGCCTTCCCCTTCGAAGGCGTTTCCTCCCTGAACCTGGCCACCCTATGCATGCATAGGGTGGTTTTTTTCACCCTGTTGCAGGAAGACCGGATTTCTGCCGAAAACGGTTGCTCGCGCGGGGCTATCAGGACGGTGCAGCCTTTTGCTGCCAGTGGTTTGACAGCGCCATTCGGTCATCCGCTATTCCGCTGCCAGCGGCGTTCCTCTGCGAATCACCTCTGCGGCAAGCTGCTCCGTGAGCGCCGCCAGCATCCGCCGGACACGCGGAAGGCCGGGGCCCGGCTCCTCCAGCGTGCCGTCGAGATAGAGATCGCGCGAAATTTCCATCTGCAATGCATGGCGTCCGTTGCGCGGCTGGCCGTGGCGTTCGATCAGATAGGAACCCGGATAGGGATGGTTCAATGCCACGACGAAGCCGTGATTGACGGCTATCGAGCGAGCGAGCTCGGAAAAACGGGGAGCAGCACTTGCGCCGAACCGGTCACCGATCACGATGTCGGGTCGCGCGCCCGCGCCCTGGCCAGCCCAGACCGGCGGCATCGAGTGGATATCGACCAGTAGCGCTTCGCCGCCATGCGCCTGAATTGCGTCCAGTTCGTCCACAATCATGCGGTGATAGGTCTGGTGAAAGCCGCTAATGAGGCTGCGCGCCTCTTCCCACTCCATCGGCGAACGCCACAAATCCCCCGCGCGCGGCAGTGAACGGGGGAAAAGACCAAGGCCACCGCGTTGCTTCACGGACTGAACCAGCGGCCAGTCGCGCGGAACATTGGCGACGACGCGCCGGTCGATGTCGCGCGGATCGCGGTTGAGGTCGATCGCGGCGCGCGCAAGGCGCGCCACTATGGCGCGATGGCCACGCCCTATCGAATCGGCGACAAGCAAGTCGGCATAACGATCCTCGAGACGCCGCAATTCAGCCTCTGACACCCGACTCCGCGCCTTCAGCCGGTCAGGATAGTCGCGACCTGCGTGGGGAACCGAAAGGAGTAAGGGACCCGCTCGATCGCTTGCGCCGATCAGCGCAAAACCGCTTGAGACGGGCGAATCTCCACCCCAGTTCCGACCTTCGCCAGTGGTGCCGGAATTCCCGTTCGTCGGCATTTTTCGTTCCATCGGCCGCCATGTTAAGTGCTTATCCATAAAAGATAAGCATAAGTTTCCCTGCATTGACAGCCGGAAGAACGGCTGGCAGCGTTCACGGGAAAACAGACAGGGGTTTGCAAGGTCGATGATCCGGATTCTGTTGGCAGAAGATGACGAAGCGATGCGCCAGTATCTGGCGCGCGCGCTCGAACGTTCCGGCTATGATGTGGTTTCGGTCGATCGTGGAACCGAAGCACTGCCGATTCTGGAGACCGACCGGTTCGATCTGCTGCTGACCGATATCGTGATGCCGGAAATGGACGGTATCGAGCTTGCCCAGCATGCCGCGAAGATCGCTCCGGACATGCGGGTCATGTTCATTACCGGCTTTGCCGCCGTCACGCTGAAGGCCGGCAAGGCGATGCCGCAGGCAAAGGTTCTGTCCAAGCCTTTTCATCTGCGCGATCTGGTGTTGTAGGTCGACCGCATGTTCGGCCTCGACAGCGCCAGCGGCCTGTAAGCCGCTCATTCTCAATCCGAGATTACCGGCTCGACATCTTCCGTGGACGGCAGCGGCTTCCCTGCCATCGCGGCATCGAGACGCACGCGATCCAGCTTTCCTTCCCACGCCGCGATCACGATCGTCGCGACGGCATTGCCGACGAAATTGGTGAGGCTGCGGCATTCGCTCATAAAGCGGTCAACGCCGAGGATAAGCGCCATTCCGGCCACTGGAACGGAGGGCACGATCGAAAGTGTCGCCGCCAATGTAATGAAGCCTGCCCCGGTCACGCCGGCCGCGCCCTTGCTGCTGATCATCGCGACGAGGAGCAGAGCGATCTGATCGCCCAGTGACAGGTTAATTCCAGTCGCCTGCGCGATGAACAGCGCCGCAAGCGTCATATAGATATTGGTTCCGTCAAGGTTGAAGCTGTACCCCGTAGGAACCACGAGCCCGACAACGCTTTTCTCGCAGCCCGCCCGCTCCATCTTCTCGATGAGGCTGGGCAGCGCTGCTTCGGACGACGATGTGCCCAGCACCAGCAGCAGTTCGGACTTCAGATAGGCGATGAGCCGCAGGATACGGAACCCCGCAAGCCGGGCGATCAGACCGAGCACGAGAAGCACGAAGAGCAGTGACGTCAGGTAGAATGTCGCGACCAGCCCGGCCAGATTGGCCAGCGCGGCAACGCCATATTTGCCAATCGTGAAGGCCATGGCTCCGAATGCCCCGATCGGCGCGGCACGCATCAGGATTGCCACCAGACGGAAAACCGCGTGAGATGCCGAGTCGAGGAGGCGCATCAGCGGGTCCGCTTTCTCGCCGAGCATGGTGAGCGAAATGCCGAACAGGATCGCTACAAACAGCACCTGCAGGATATTGCCGTCCGCCACAGCCGAAATCAGCGTTACCGGGATGATATCGACCAGAAATGCCGTGATGCTGCTTTCATGTGCCTTCGCCGCATAATCGGAGATGCTGGCCGCATTGAGCGAGGCCGGGTCGATATTCAGCCCCTCCCCCGGCCTTACGAGATTGGCCACTATCAGTCCCAAAATCAGGGCCAGCGTCGAAACGGCGAGGAAATAGGCGAAAGCCCTCGCCGCGACGCGGCCGACGCCGGAAAGCTCGCTCATGCCCGCAATACCGGTCACGATGGTGAGGAAGATGACGGGTGCGATCACCATCTTCACCAGCTTGATGAAGGCGTCGCCGAGCGGCTTCATGGCCTCGCCGCTGGCAGGTGCAAGATGCCCCAGCAGGACGCCCGCCACGATCGCGACGAGCACCTGCGCGTAAAGATGGGTGAACCAGGGTCCCCGGCGCACAGGAGCCGGTTGTGCCGCTTTGTCCGGCAACATGATCATCCCCATTTTCCCCTTCCTCTTTCCCGCCTTTTGAAAACCGCTTTTACCGCCCAAACAAGGCTTGCACAAATGCCGGATCGAGGCTAACAGCGCGTCTCCTGCGGCGGATGGGCCTCGCTCAATCCGGCGCAAGCGTGGGCGTGTAGCTCAGTGGTAGAGCACTGTGTTGACATCGCAGGGGTCGCAAGTTCAATCCTTGCCACGCCCACCATTCCCCCTCGATCACGATTGTTTTCGATGCCTTGGCAAAGGGCATTATTGTCGTCGGTATGGAAACTTGAGGAAAAAGGGCGAGCCCGACGGCCCGCCCTCTTCATCCCTTCATGACTGCCGGGCTCAGTGCTTCTCGTTGGCCCAGATCGTCCGGTAGGACATGTAGGCCAGCACGGTCGCGATGATCAGGAAGATCATCACCGCGATGCCGGCGCTCTTGCGGTTTTCCATTTTCGGTTCTGCGGTCCAGGTAAGGAAAGCAGAGACGTCCTTCGCCATCTGGTCGACTGTCGGCGCAGGCTGACCCTCGCCATAGGTCACTTGGCCGTCTGCGGTGAGCGGCGGAGCCATCGCGAGATTCAGGTTCGCGAAATAAGGGTTGTAGTGCAGCCCCTCCGGCGTCTTCGAATCCGGGAACTCTTTCAGAAGTTCCGCAGGCTGCGGCTGAAAGCCCGTGAGGAGCGAATAGACATAGGCGGTGCCGTCATGCCGCGCCTTGGTCATCAGCGACAGATCAGGCGGTATCGCATTGTTGTTCGCGGCAGCCGCCGCCACATTGTTCGCGAAGGGCTTGGGGAAATGGTCCGAAGGCACCGGATCGCGCGTCGACATTTCGCCGGTCTTGGGGTCGACATCAGGCGTCTTGATCGCCCATCCCTTAGCAATCGCCTTGATCTCCGCCTCATTGTAACCGAGATCGGCAAGATCGCGGAAAGCGACGAATTTCAGACTGTGGCAGGCCGAGCAGACCTCCTTGAAGACCTGGAAACCACGCTGAAGCTGCTGCTTGTCGTAATGGCCAAACGGACCCTGAAAGCTGTAGCTTACATGCTTGGGATGCAGGTGGAATTCATGCTCCACCGTCGGCGCTGGCGGCTCGCTGACGAACGCGATCGCGCCGAGAAGGGAGGAGACGAGCAGCCAGCCTGCAAAGAAGAGGCCGACGAGAAATGCTCCGATGCGAACGATCATTGTCTTGCGTCCCCTTATTCGGCCGGAACCGCAGCGGGTTCGCCCGCCGAGTCATCATGTTTGGCCAGCACCGCTTCGGTGATGGAACCGGGCAGCGGCAACGGCTTCTCGAACGCCGCTACTAGCGGCAGAATGATCAGGAAGTGCGCGAAATAATAGGCCGATGCCACCTGGCTGATCATCACGAACGGCTCTTCCGCAGGCGATCCGCCGCAATAACCGAGGATCAGGACGTCAATGATGAGAATCCAGAAGAACTTCTTGAATAGCGGACGATAGCGGCCCGAACGGACCGGCGAGGTGTCGAGCCACGGCAGGAAGAAAAGCAGCAGGATCGATGCGAACATCGCGAGCACACCCAGCAGCTTCGCTGGAATGAACAGGAAGTCGACCGTGAACGCGCGCAGGATCGCGTAGAATGGCCAGAAATACCATTCGGGAACGATGTGCGCGGGGGTCGAAAGCGGGTTGGCTTCGATATAGTTATCGGGGTGGCCCATCATGTTCGGCGCGAAATAGACGATCAGCGCAAAGAGGATGAAGAATACGCCGGCGCCGAAGCCGTCCTTCGCCGTGTAATAGGGATGGAACGGAACAGTGTCCTGCGGGCCCTTCACCTCGACGCCCGTGGGATTGGACGAGCCAGGAATATGCAGCGCCCAGATATGGAGGATGACCACACCGGCGATCACGAAGGGCAGCAGATAGTGCAATGAGAAGAAGCGGTTCAGGGCCGCATTACCCGGCGCAAATCCGCCCAGAAGCCAGGTCTGTATCGGCTCGCCGACGACAGGAATAGCGCCGAACAGGCCAGTGATGACCTTGGCGCCCCAATAGCTCATCTGTCCCCATGGCAATACATAACCCATGAAGGCTGTGGCCATCATGAGCAGGAAGATGACGAGGCCGAGCAGCCACACCATCTCGCGCGGCGCCTTGTAGGAGCCGAAATAAAGCCCACGGAATATGTGAATATAGACCACGATAAAGAAGAAGCTGGCACCGTTGGCATGGGCGTAGCGCATCAGCCAGCCGCCGTTCACGTCGCGCATCGTGTGCTCGACGGTAGCAAAGGCAACCAGGTCGTTCGCGCCATAATGCATCGCCATGACGATGCCGGTCACGAGCTGGATCGTCAGCGCAAGGCCCGAGAGCACACCGAAATTCCAGAAATAATTCAGGTTGCGCGGCACCGGATATCCGCTGCCCACCGCATTATAGACGAGACGCGGCAGAGGCAGGCGGTCGTCGATCCACTTCATCAGCGGAACCTTGGGGGTATATTCCTTTGCCCAGGGAAAACTCATCGCAACAATTCCTCAGCCTACGAGAATGGCGGTATCAGAGGTGAACGTGTAGGGCGGCACCTCGAGATTCTTGGGCGCGGGACCCTTGCGGATCCGCGCGGCGGTATCATAGCTCGACCCGTGGCAGGGGCAGAAATAACCGCCGAACTCGCCGCGGTTCTCGCCCTCGCCCGCACCCAGCGGAACACAGCCCAGATGCGTGCAGACGCCCATGGTGATGAGCCACTGCGTCTTTCCGGGGAGGGTGCGTTCCTCAAGCGTTTGCGGATCGCGAAGGATTGAAAGCGGCACGGCGTCGGCCTCCGCTATCTCCTTCGGTGTAAGCTGCCGTACGAAGAGAGGCTGGCTGCGATAGACCGTCTTGATGGCCTGTCCGGGCTGAATTCCCGAAAGATCCACCTCTGTCGAGGCCTGCGCCAGCACGTCCGCGCTCGGATTCATCTGATTGACCAGCGGCAGGACCGCCACCACACCGCCGACGCCCGCAAAGCTGACCGCCGCGATATTGATGAAATCGCGCCGTCTTACGCCTTCTTCTGTCGTGGTAACCGCTTCGCCTGCCGTATCTTCTAGCGTCGCCATGCACTCAAACCCTTGTTACGCTACCGATTCTGGGGGGAACCTGCTCCGGCCATTTTTGCGCTGCAATGCCCGTTTCGACAGGCTTTTTCAAGAGGTTTGGCGTTCGCCCCCATTGGTCCGAAGCACCGCCCCCTTGGCGCTGTTGCGGCGCCTGATAGCCTTCATTTCCCCCGTTTGCCAACATCAATTTGACCGATGGATGACAAAGATCGT
>JBFXHW010000094.1:0-9198 GCA_050176605.1 Sphingobium sp.
AGGTTATCGACCCGCACAGCGCGGTCGGGCTCGCGGCGGCGCTTGCGGCGGAAGGGTTGGCGCAGGACGTGCCCGTGGTGACGCTTGCAACGGCCCATGCTGCCAAGTTCCGCGACGCCGTGGAGCGGCCACGACGCTGCGTTCCGCCCGCCGTGTCACCGCGCGGGCAAGATGGATCGCGGCGGCGGCGGGCGATCCGCCGGGCAGGATGAAACTGTCGAGAGTGGGCAGAAGTTCGTTCAGCCGGTCGATATCCCGCTCCAGCCGATCGACCTGCGCCGGTGTGACGCGCAGCGCCCATTCCGGATCGGTGCCGTCGGTGACGGGCGTCGCAAGGTCTGCACCAAGATCGAACAGGTCGTTCTGGATACGCTGGAGCATCTCCGCTTCGTCGCCTTCGCCCAGCGCGACGATGGCAAGCCCGATCGCGCTGTTCGCCTCGTCGACGTCGCCGATCGCCTGAAATATCGCATCGTGCTTCGCCGCGCGTGATCCATCGACGAGCCCTGTCGTGCCGTCATCGCCGGTGCGGGTGTATATCTTGTTCAGTTTCACCATGCGCGGTGCGGGCGTTCAATGGCCGCCGCGCGACAGCAACAACAACACGATGATGATGATCGCGATCGCCTGGAACATGATGCGGCCGAACATCGCCTTGTTCTGTTTCAGGCTGGATGCGCTCGGGCCTTCCGGTCCCGATTTAAGATCTTCTTCCGTGGTCTTGAGGAAGGTGACGATGCCCTTGATCAGCATGAACAGCGTCGCGCCCATCGCGGCAATCAGCAAAAGCGTAAGAAAAACGGTTCCCATCCGGCCAGTTTAGGCGTTTGCCACCGCGATGCCAACCGGAAACCGGCGCGCGCGCAGATCATCGCGCAGTACCACCGGGTCGATACCGTTTTCGCGAAGCTCGGCGAGCGAGATGCTGCCGCTGCGCTTGGCGAGCCTGCGGCCGGCGGCGTCGACCAGCAGGGGGTGAAACCGATAGGCCGGAACAGGCAGGCCGAGCAACGCCTGCAGCAGCCGGTGAATGTCCGTCGCCGCGCGCAGGTCGTCGCCCCTCAGCACATGGGTGATACCCATGCCGGCATCGTCGACGGTCGCGGCAAGATGATAGCTGGCGGGCGCATCCTTGCGCGCCAGCACAACGTCGCCTGCCAGCTCTGGCCGGGCCACGACTGAACCCCTGTCCATGTCCTGCCATTCGAGCTTGCCTGCCTCGACGGTCGCCCTCTTCATGTCGAGCCGCCAGCAATGCGCGTCGCCTGCCGCGACCCTGTCGACCCGCTCACTGTCGGGAAGCAGGCGGCAGGTGCCGGGATAAAGCGGGATGTCCTCACCCTTGCCGAACGGTCCATGCGGCGCCGACCCGCTGGCGGCGATCTCGGCGGCGATCTCGGCGCGGGTGCAGAAGCAGGGATAAACGAGCCCGGCTACCTTGAGCCGCGTCAGCGCAGCGTCGTAAAGCGCCAGCCGCTCCGACTGGAAGACGATCTCGCAATCCCATTCCACGCCCAGCCACATGAGGTCGTCGATGATGCCAGCCACATGCTCAGGCCTGCTGCGCGTCCCGTCGATATCCTCGATCCGCAGGCGCATCACACCGCCCGCCGCGCGCGCCATATCCATCGCCATCAACGCGGACCAGCCATGGCCGATGTGCAGACGACCGGTCGGGCTGGGCGCGAAGCGCGTTACCATATGTCGTATATGACCGCCGATATTCATACAGACTCTTGACGAGACGACTCGCGGCATGCTGTCATGGCGATGTCACGCTTATCGGCGAATAGCGGAGCGCAACAGGGGGAACAGGACGGTTCATGTATCATTCCGACCTCATTAGAATGGATGAGCACCGACATGTCGAGAGTTGCCACGCCCTCGTCCTGAATGCCGATTACACCCCTCTCAGTTACTACCCCTTGAGCCTCTGGCCCTGGCAAACCGCTATCAAGGCGGTTTTTTTGGATCGGGTCGACATCGTTTCCAGCTATGAGCGCGAGGTGCACTCGCCCAGCTTCCAGATGAGGATTCCGTCGGTCATCGCGCTGAAGCAATATGTAAAGCCCAGCCAGTATCCCGCCTTCACCCGGTTCAATCTGTTCCTGCGTGACAAGTTTCAGTGCCAATATTGCGGCAGCTTGCGCGACCTGACCTTCGACCATGTCGTTCCGCGCCGGGCGGGTGGGCGCACCACCTGGGAAAATGTTGCGACGGCCTGTTCACCCTGCAACCTGAAGAAGGGCGGACGCACGCCGAAGGAGGCGCATATGCGCCTGCATGTCCAGCCGATCCGGCCCACCACCTGGCAGTTGCAGGAACATGGCCGCGCCTTCCCGCCTGGCTATCTGCACGAAAGCTGGCACGACTGGCTGTACTGGGACGTCGAACTGCAACCCTGACGCACTTGGGCGGAAGGGGCCGAAGCCCCCGCCGCCGCCATGCAATCAGAAGTCGTACCCGGCCTTCAGCCCGAAGAATTGCGGCTTGACCGGATAGACGCGCGAATATTGCCCGCATATCTGGGTCGCGCACTGGGTATTGAGGCTCAGCGCCCCGCGCTTGTCGAACGCATTCTGGATGAAGGCTTCCACGCGGAAGCTGTCCCACTTCATGCCGGCCGAAAAGTCGACCGTGGTGAACGCCTTCGTTCCGCCTACCAGCGCGAAGTCGGCATCGGTCAGGAAGGATCGCGTGCCGCCCTGGTGCTGAACCGATCCCTGGACAAATCCCTCGTAGGAACCGAGCGGAAATTCATAGCGGGCCGTGGCACTGCCCTTGAACTTCGGCATCACCGGCAGGCGCGTGCCCTTCGGCGCGGCGGGCGGGACGCCCGGCGCGCAGACGATGTTCTTCGTAACCGGATCGACCTCGCAAAAATCGGTATCCAGCTTGGCGTCGACATAGGTTCCTGACGCGGAGAGGCTGAGCCCGCCGAACCGCGCCGATATTTCGCTTTCAACGCCGTAAATGCGCGCGTCCCCGGCATTATAGGTGTTGGTCACGCCATTCTGGCCTACGGGCACGAGGCCGAACTGCAAGTCCTTCCACTTTTCATAGAAGGCTGCGCCGTTGAAATAGACGGGGCCGAAATGTGTCTTCCACCCCACCTCATAATTATAGAGCTTGTCGGACTTGAACGGATCGACGCCCGGCCGCCGGTTGTTGCCGCCGGGGCGATATCCCGTCGAAGCGGTGGCATAGAGCATCGCGTCGGGCGTTACCTGCCATTTGACGCCACCCTTCCAGATGACGCCCGTCTCGTCCTGTATCTTGTTGATGTTGACGCAAGGCGCGTCGCCATAGGGCGTCGTCGTAATGCAGGCGCCAAGGTTAGAGGCAGACGGCGAATAGAGCCCCGACCATCCGTATATGCTGTTGTGCGCGATGAACCCGCGAATGCCGCCGATGACCGTGACCGACGGCATCAGGTCATATTCGGCCTGCGCGAACATCGCGTAATCCTGATCCTTGCGCTTGATGCGCGACATGAACGCATCGTCGGTGCCCGGAAAGGCAATCAGCCAGACCGAGGTAGGCGGTATGGAGCCAATGCCCTGTATCTCGTAATCCGCCGAAATCTTGTCCGTCTGGATCTGCATGAACGCGCCGGCCGTCAGGCGGAAACGCTTGTCGCCCGGCGAGCTGACCCGCAATTCATTGGTGAACTTGGTATATTTGTCGCCCAGGATCGCGTTCTGCGTCGGATCGAGGAAGTTGCCGTTCGCGTCCTTGTAATAGGTCGCGTAATAGCCGTAGGTGTCGTAGGCGACGGTATAATAGGAATAGTCCGGATTGTTGTTCACCTTGCGCTCGAAATATCCGCCCGCATAGGTGATGTCCCAGTCCGAAAGCTTGCCCTGAATGGTAAGCGCCGCCTGATACCAGCGATCCTTGTAATAGCCCGGCAGATAGTCCGTGACCTTGAGGTCGCCCTTGCGCGGATCGAACAGGAAGCCGCCATTGGCGACCTGATGCTGATAGACGAACTGCGGCGTCACGGTCCAGTTGTCGTCCAGCTCGATGCCGAGCGCCGCACGGCCGCCCCAGGTTTCCACGTCGTTGTAATCGTCCTTGACCAGCGCGGCGTTGTTGACGGTGACATTGGTCAGGTCGTTGGGGTCGTTGGCCGCATCGTCGAGCGTGAAAGTGCGCGTGCCCGGAATATTGTCGATATAGCCGCCCAGCTTCTCGTAAAAGCCGGTTACGCGCAGGGCGGCGCGATCGCTGATCGGAATATTGACGTAAGCGTCCAGGCTGCCACCGAAATCGCCCTTGCCATATTTGTTGACCTGCGCATCGACGCTGCCGGAAAATTTGCTCGGGTCGGGTTTGTTGGTGATGATGCGCAGCACGCCCGACAGCGAACTCGCGCCGAACAGCGTGCCCTGCGGCCCGGCCAGCGCCTCGATCCGCGCGATGTCATAGGGACGAATGTCGACCGTGCCGCCGATCGTCGTCGCCGGGATTTCGTCGAGATACATGGAACTGGTCGGCAGCGGCCCGACATGCAGGCCGTCGCCGCCTGACGAGACGCCGCGGAAGAAGATCTGCGCCTGACCGGGCCCGAAGGACTGATAGCTGACGCTAGGCAACAGCTTGGCATAATCGTCGAACGACTTGACCTGCGCGTCTTCCAGCTTCGCCGCGCCCAGCGCCGTGATGCTGACCGGCACATCCTGCAACCGTTCCTCGCGCCTTTGCGCGGTGACGATGATCTCGCCGTCGGCCGCACCATCATCGGGCTCCTGTGCCAGCGCGGCTGGCGACCAGAGCGATGTCGTTGCGAGAAGAATGCAGGAAATATGCAGCTTACGGTCTATTTTCGTCATGGCGACGCTCCCCTTCAAGCGATATTACCGAGACTTCTCCAGCTTGGACCGGTTTACAACGCCAAAATGGCGCGCCGCAGCAAAGCCGGTGTATTTTTTCACTTATGTTGCAATCGAGCCACTCTCATTGCGGACGGGCATAGGTCTCCACCAGATCGCCAAGCGCCGCGCGCAACGGCTCCAGCTGGTCCGCCACCGGCTTCCACTGCCCGGTGCCATCGCGGTTGATCGGACGGCGGACCTGCTCGCTGCTGGCGGTCCGGACCGCGCGCCTGTTCTCATGGAATTTCAGGCAGGCCTCCTCGAAAGGCAGGCCCAGCGCATCGAAAAGCCGCCGGACCTCGCCTTCCGGATCGTCGAGCAGATGCTCGTGGACGATGCGATGCACGCGACCGGGCAGCACGCGGTCGAAATGGGCCATCAGGCGCGCATAATCCCCATAATAACGCCCGATGTCGGAAAGATCGTAACTGAACGCTTGCCCCCGCGCATAATGCTGGCGAAAGTTGGAATAGCCGCAATCGAGCGGATGCCTGCGCGCGTCGACGATCTTCGCATTGGGCAGAATCAGGTGGATGAAGCCGCTTTGCAGCCAGTTGTTCGGCAGCTTGTCGATGAAGAAGGGCTTGCCCTCCCGCCGCTGCACGCGCGTGCGCTGAATGAAGGCATCACCCAGTTCCTGCATCCGCTCCGGCTCAAGGCGTGCCAGCGCGGCGGGATAGCCGCCGTCCCTGCCGACCTCGCTGACCAGCGCCGGAATGTCCGGCAGTTCCATCGTCCCTTCGACCTGCGAATGACTGGCGAGAATCTGTTCGACCAGCGTGGATCCGGACCGCGGCAGGCCGACGATGAAAATCGGATCGGGAGCATCGCTGCCCGCGCCGCTCATCCGTTCCACAAATTCGGGAGTGAACAGCGCGATCATCGCATCGACCGTCCTGCGCGTGTCGTCCGCATCATAGGGCAGTTCGCTGCGCCGTAGCGCGTTCGCCTGCGCGTAATGGTCGAACGCCTCGACTGGCCGCCCGCCGTCGTCCAGCGCCTTGCCGAGCGCGAAATGCAGGTGAAAGCGATCCTCCGTACTGGCGGTCGGATCGTCAAGCGCCCGCTCCATCGTGGCGATGTCCGCATCGCCCAGCTTCACCGCCTTCAGATTGGCAATGCTCCACCAGGCGTCGCCGAACGAAGGACGAAGCCCTGCCGCGCGGCGATAGGCCGCGACGCTTTCCTCCTGCCGCCCCACGGTCTTGAGCGCATGGCCATAGCTCATCCAGATGGCTGGCCGCTCCGGCGCCTTGGCCAGTACCTCCTCGTACAGCGCAATGGCCTCGCCGAATTCCCCGATGCGCCCCAGTACCGCGGCGCGCAGATTGGCATGGGCCGGATTGTCGGGATCGTCCGCGTTCAGGCGGTCGAGTTCGCCGAGCGCCTCTTCCGTCTTGTGCTGCCGGTGCAGCGCGGTCGCCAGGTTGGCACGCGCGGCGACGAAGCCGGGCGCAAGCTCCACCGCGCGGCGCAACAGCTTTTCCGCATCGGCATTGCGGCCGAGCCGCCCGGCCACTTCCGCCAGCATGCGGATCGCCGCGACGTCGAACGGGTTCGCGCGCAATCGCGCGCGCAGCAACGGTTCGGCCGCATGCAGGTGATTGTCGAGCATCGCGACGGCCGCCTTCTGCAGCTCCGGGTCCATCACCGCCGCGTCGATCGCCGCCAGCTCCGCGCGCTGTGCCTCGGCGTCGCGCCCCAGCGCGCGCAAGGCGCGCGCCGCCAGCCGGTGCGCCTCGGCATCGTCGCGCCGGTCGCGGAGCAGCGTCTCGCACGCGCGCAGCGCCGCTGCGGGATCGTGGGCGATGGTCTTGCGGATGGACTGATGGGCGGCCGCCGTCATGGCCGCATCATGCGTCCGGATTGCGTGCCGCTCAAGCAAAATGGAGGAGCGCCAGTCCTCTCGTCGGGATCAGTGCAGCAGCCGGGAAAGCAGCGTGCCAAACAGCACAGCGGCAAAGGTTGCCGAGACGCCGAACAGGAACCAGCCGACCGCGATCATGATCGGCGGGGTCCGCTGCGCCCGGCGCGCGTTCGCATGCATGCTGGACAGAACGAAGCTGGTCAGCAGTCCATATGTCAGTGCCGCAAATTCAAACATCGGTCCCACCCTTGCCTGACCGTTTGCCCTGCACAGCTCAATAATGCTTCAAGGTTAATGTCCAGTAATTTGTGCAGCGCAACACGACGAACCGAATGCGAAGGAAGACAGACCGGCTTCGCAGTATCCCCGCAGGTCTATTTGCGTGTCGGCACCGACTCGCTATAGGCGGCCCATGGACCGCATCATCATCCGCGGCGGAAACCGTCTTTCCGGCCGCCTCCCCATTTCCGGCGCGAAGAATTCCGCCCTCACGCTGTTGCCCTGCGCGCTGCTGACCGACGAGCCGCTGACGCTGCGCAATCTGCCGCGCCTCGCCGATGTCGACAGCTTCGGCCACCTTCTCAACCAGCTTGGCGCGTCGACCATGATCGAGGGCGCGCGGCCGGAGGATTTCGGCCGGGTAATGACGCTGCGCGCGAGCCGCGTCACGTCGTCCGTCGCGCCCTATGACATGGTGCGCAAGATGCGCGCGTCGATCCTCGTGCTCGGCCCGTTGCTGGCGCGCACCGGCGAGGCGACCGTCTCGCTGCCCGGCGGCTGCGCCATCGGCAACCGCCCGATCGATCTGCACCTGAAGGCGCTGGAGGCTTTCGGCGCGCATATCGAGCTGACCGCCGGCTATGTGAAGGCGTCCGCGCCGGATGGCGGCCTGCCCGGCGGCAGCTTCAGCTTCCCGGTCGTCTCGGTCGGCGCGACCGAGAACGCGCTGATGGCAGCCTCCACCGCGAGCGGCACCTGCGAGATCGGCAATGCCGCGCGAGAGCCGGAGATCGTCGACCTGTGCCGCCTGCTGATCGCCATGGGCGCGGAAATCGAGGGCGTGGGCACCGACCGGCTGATCGTCCATGGCCGCCCCCGCCTGCACGGCGCGACCTATGCGGTGATGCCGGACCGGATCGAGGCGGGCAGCTATGCCTGCGCGGCGGCGATCACCGGCGGCGACGTGGAGCTGGCTGGGGCGAATGCCGACGACATGCAGGCGGTGCTGGCCGCGCTGCGCGATTGCGGCGTGCATGTCGAAACGGGGCGCAACACGATCCGCGTCGCCGCGAACGGCAGGCTGCTTCCCACCACCATTTCGACCGCGCCCTTCCCCGCCTTCCCCACCGACATGCAGGCGCAGTTCATGGCGATGCTCTGCCTCGCCGACGGCGCCAGCGTCCTGACCGAGACGATTTTCGAAAACCGTTACATGCATGTGCCCGAGCTGGCGCGCATGGGCGCGGATATTTCGGTCAATGGCCGCACGGCGGTGGTGCGCGGCGTGGAGCGGCTCACCGGCGCGCCGGTCATGGCGACCGATCTGCGCGCGTCGATGAGCCTGGTGCTCGCGGGATTGGCGGCCGAAGGCGAGACGCAGGTCAACCGCGTCTATCATCTCGACCGCGGCTATGAACGGCTGGAGGAAAAGCTTCAGGCCGTCGGCGCGGACATCGAACGGGCAAGCGACGGGTAACCTTCGACTTCCGCCGGCGTCGCGATCGATATCGGTCTCAATCCCAATATGGTGGATCACCGAATGCGCTGCGCAAATGATCGACGACCGCGCGAAGCTTTACCGACGGCTCGCGGCCTTGGGCGTGAGCCATGAATATGAACTCGTCTGCGGGCCTGAATTCAAATGGCACCTCAACCAGCGCGCCCGACTTGATAGCAGGTCCGGCAATGAAAGAGGGGAGGAGCGCGAGTCCAAGACCCGCAATTGCCGCGTCGCAGATCATGTCTCCGTTGTTGACGCCGAGCGACTGACGTGCCTGAATCGAAACCGGGCCGGTCGTCGTTTCGAAGCGCCAATCGCCTGCACCGCGGTTGGTATAGAAGATCCCGCGATGATGGCTCAGCTCTTGCAGGGTTTTCGGTGTGCCCTGTTCCGCGAGATAGCTGGCAGACCCCGTCAGAACGCGTCGGCTCACCCCCAGCTTCCAGACGATCAGCCGCGTGTCGTCGATCGGGCCGATACGAATGATCGCATCGTGGCCGCTCGATGCGACGTCGATTCGTCGGTCATCGAGGTCAAGCGTCATCCTTATGTCCGGGTGCGCCAGCATGAAGGGATATAGCGCCGGACCCAGATGCATGCGTCCAAATGTGATTGGTGCGGCGAGCCGCAAGGGACCGGACAATGTTCCGCGACGCTCGGCCACCTCTGCGGCAGCCTCTGCAACCTCTCGCGTGATGCGCTGCGCCCGTGGCAGAAAGGCCGTCCCATCCTCT
>JBFXHW010000095.1:0-9147 GCA_050176605.1 Sphingobium sp.
TTATATTGTTGTGTTAATGATACCGGACTTGATCGAACTGGGCTCCACTTGCCCTTGGGCCGTGTTGCCACCTGGCATTCACGACACGACCTTTGCTGAGGTTGAGGCGCGCTTCGCGACCACACCTCATCGCAAGTGGCTGTTCGATGGCTTCGTCCGCATGGCGCAGGCCTTGGCTCTCGCCGGATGCAGCTACGTCTACCTTGATGGGAGCTTCGTGACCGCGAAACCGCACCCGGGCGACTACGACGGCTGCTGGGAGCATGTCGGGGTCGATCCGGCCAAGCTCGATCCGGTCCTTCTCGATTTCGACAACAAGCGAGCAGCGCAAAAAGCAAAATACCTCGGTGAGATGTTCATTGCCGGAATGCCTAACGGGCCGGGCGCCCCTTTTCTCGACTTCTTCCAGGTCGAGAAGTCGTCCGGCCAGGCCAAGGGCATTCTCCGCATCCCGCTCGCGCCGCTGAAAGGAGCGACGCCATGATCACCAACGAAAAGCAGTACAGGTCGACCAAGGCTTCGATCGAGAAGCTGGCGGGAGCCGCTGCCGCGCTTGAGGCGCCGACCAGCGACTTCCCTGAAGTGTTCGCGAAAGCGCAGCGCTCGGCACTGCGCAGCCAGATCGCCGAACTCGAGGAGGAAGTGCGCTTCTACGAGGACCTCCGCGCGGGCAAAATCTCTGAATTCTCGGCGGACAGCCTTCACGATCTTCCCGATATCCTCATTCAGGCCCGCATCGCGCGCAGCATGAGCCAGAAGGATCTCGGCGATTTTCTCGGTGTCGCCGAACAGCAGATCCAGCGCTACGAATCCGACCGCTACCGGACGGCAAGCCTCGACCGCCTTACGGAGGTGGCCGACGCCCTAAACGTGCGCATTGTCGAGCGCGCGCAGTTAGTCGGCAGCCCGAAGCTCGATAGCGTCGATCCGTCGGTCTGGCAGGCATTCCCGCTCGCCGAAATGTTCAAGCGTGGCTGGTTCGAAGACTTCTCGGGCACGCTCTCGCAGGCGAAGAAGGCCGCTGGCGATCTGATCCCGGCATTCCTGCGCGGCGCTCATTCGCAGTTTGCGCCGATGGCTCTGCATCGCAAGTCAGTGCGGTCGAGCGGACAAGTCCATGAGGCTGCAATTGCCGCTTGGGAAGCTCGGGTTCGGACGCTTGCCGATCGCAATCCACCTGAACGGGCATTTGATCGCGACAGGCTCACCGCGGGCTGGGTGCGCGGACTTGTCAGGCTCAGCCTGAAGGATAATGGACCGCGCCTCGCTGCCGACTACCTGCGCGACGTTGGCATATCGCTGGTAATCGAGCGTCACCTGCCAGGCACGTTGCTTGACGGTGCTGCGCTGGCATCAGCCGATCATCATGCCATTGTCGCGATGACGCTGCGTCACGACCGGCTCGACAACTTCTGGTTCACGCTGCTCCACGAAATCGGCCATCTGAAACTGCACATCCGGTTGGGTGAATATGCGGCGATCTTTGACGACAACGATTCACCGGCAGCCGACAAGGTTGAGCAGGACGCCGACTATTTCGCGCAGGAGGCACTGATCCCGGAGGCGAACTGGAACCTTGCGGTGTCGCGTTTCACGCAAACGGAGAAGGCGGTTCTCACAGATGCCAAGCGCTTCGGCGTGGCGCCAGCGGTGATCGCAGGGCGCGTGCGGCGGGATGCAGGCGACTACACTTTGCTTCGGACAATTGTCGGTTCGGGCGAAGTGCGGCGGCAATTCGGATTGTGAGGGGGCAAAAATGGCCATTCCCAACTACTACGTCCCGCTTCTCCGTTGGCGGGCGGGTGAATACCGCGCACTGAAGCGCCTATCCGATGCCTGCCGGCAACGAACCGTGCCGCTCATTGAGGTGCTCCCGCCAGACTACGACTTCGCCCTGCGTCAGCCCAAGAAGCACATTGATGAACAATTGAAGCCGTTCGCAAAGCAGGTCGAAGACCATTGGACCAACCGGCCGGCCTTAATTGACGCCGTCCAGATCGATCCCCCGACCCGCATGGGGGACGGTCGTCATCCGCTTACCTTCATTTTCGATGAGGCGCGTGCGAAGGGCCTCGACCTTGTGCCGGTCACCGCTCTCGACCGCGATGTCGCATACCAGCAGAGCGTCCAGGGGATCGTAGCCGCAAGCGGCCGGGGCATTGGATTGCGGTGCGCCCTCGACGAAGCGCTCGACCCCGATTTCGAAGCGAATGCGCGCGCCCTGATGGCTCATCTCGGCTGCCCCGCAAATGGTGTCGATATCCTCCTCGACCTCGGGAATCCGAAATTCGATCCCCAGGACCCGCTGATCGCGATTATCACCTCGGTCTTGTCGAGCGGAGGAATCTTTGCTGCGGCTCGGTCGGTTACCATACTTGCGACGTCGTTCCCCGACAGCCTGATGAGCCTGCAATACGGCCTGGACGTGCTGCCGCGAAGGGAATGGATGCTGTACAAGGCGCTGATGGCGGCACTGCCTGATCCAGTCCGCCGCCCGGGATTTGGCGACTATGCAGTTGCGGCTGTTGAATTCCCGAAGGGCGACATGCGCTTCATGCGTGGCTCACCCAACGTCCGGTACGCTATCGACGATGCCTGGCTTGTCGCCAAAGCCAAACGCCAGAAGTCGAACAACAATCACGCCTATCCTGGCCTGTGCGGCGCGATCATCGCTTCGGGCCGCTTCGCTGGCACCGCTTTTTCGGAGGGTTCAAAATACATCGACGGTTGCCGGCTCGGCACCGAGAAGATGGGCAATCCCACGACGTGGAAATGGGTCGCGACCAATCACCACATCACGAAAGTGGTTGCTGATCTCGCCAGGTTGTCCGGGACTTGAGCGCAGTGCGAACGGCGCTCGACAACTTCCGCAAAGGCATCAACGACACGAGCCGCTGATAAAGTTCTTCCCGCGGCGCACGCAGATCACGTTCGGGAACGCCAAGCTCTCGGAGGAGGGCCTGAACTTCGGGGCGCCACAGCAAGCGCGCCAGGACAAGCGGATCGATGCCCTTGTTTGCTCGTTCCGGTCGAACGCGACGGAACCGCACGCCCTGGGTCGTGCCGCGCTCGGCGACCATGATGCCCCACCAATCGGGCACGATCGCCATGGCCGACGCGAGATGCTTGGGATCGACGATCAACAAGGCCTTGTCGACCACCTCGCCATAGGCGGCCACTTGCCGCGGCAAGCGCTCCAAGGTGTCGGCTTCTGCCTTGATTTCCACGCCGCGAATGTGACCATTGATCACGGCAATATCGATCCGGCAGCTGCCGTGATCGAGGCCGAGTTCGTCAATGACCAGGGTGTCGGGACAAGCCTGGGCGTGCGTGAGCAACCGCCGATAGGCGGCTTGCCGTACATCACTGTCCCGAAGCGGTCTCGAAGCCATGCCGAATCGATAGCCGTGGATATGGCGGGGTGGCAACGACCAATGTTACGCCGGGCTTGCCATGACCTCTATCCGCGGGCTGGCATATGGCTGGCATCGAGACGGCGATGGATCAATGAGACCAGGGTCAGAAGATCCTGAGCGTCACCTTTCGACATCGGCCAGTGAATGCGAGGCTCATGGGCCGTTGGGTTGCGGAACATCCCGAAAGTTCCACGCACGAGATTTGCAAATCCCCGCTGCTCACCCCGTTCGCTTTCGCTTGAAAGCGGGTTGATCGCGATCATCGGCGGCGTTCCGCCCAGAGCACGATCGACAAGTGTCGAGCCATCATCGGTCAATCCTGTCTTGGCCCTCATTTTGGCAGCGACGCTCTTCACCGCTTCCTGCACCGCATGGAAATAGTCGTCGGCGACCAGCTCTGCCCGGCAAAAGGCCAGCACGTCCCCATGAACGCCTCGCGTTTCGAGGTCGCAGCGCAGTTCGTTCGCGCGACGTTGGGCCTCAGGCAACGTCGTGGCGACGGTCACCGCCTCGATTTCACCGGCTTCTGTGACCACCAGCCCGGCGAAGGCCAACGCGAAATTCAGACTCGTCCGCATGGGTTCGAAGCGATCCGGGTCGCGTACATAGCGCGCCGGCTTCATCGCATTCCGAATGAAGCCGAGCACGCGGGTCCGATCACCGCTCCGGTTCTGGCTCTCGGCGAACGCATTATAGATCCTGACACGCTTCGTGATCGGGCCAGGATCGGTCATTTCGCACCTGGCGATCAGCATTTCGATCTCGGTGCCCTTCAAGCCCACATCGGTATCGCCAAGTGCGCCGGCGATCGCCTCGAGTTCGGCTTGCGAAAACAGCTTCTTCATTCCGCGACCGCCAGTTCAGTTTCCGGCCCAGCCGATGGTGGGGACGCCCAGTCGGGCAATTGTCCGAGGTCTGCCAACTCTGCTCTCACGAGACCGTCGAGCACTTCCGGGAAAAGCCGGGCCATGATCCGCCAAAGGGCATGATCCTGATCCACCTGAGCCTCGCTCTGCTTGGCTTCGGCGATGATCCGGCGGAGCGAATCCTTCTCAAGTAGGTAAGACAGGGAAGTCGAACCCACAAAGGTCTCGATCAGGCTGGCGCAATGCTTGAAGTCGGATCCGCTCAGCTTGCTGTTGAGCATGGACAATACCGCACTCTCGCCGGAAAACTTGGTGATGTGGAGAACCGGGCGACGGGCGGCTGCGCTATGCGCCACCGAACTCAAGATCGCGTAAAGCACGGCCGTGTGAGCACGGGCGCGGTTGGACCGCTCGATCCAGAAATCCCGCTCCCATTCCCACACACCGGGAACGCCCGACTTCATGTCTGACCACGGGTCTTCGTAGTGGTTGCTGTATTCCGGTGAGTTCGGTCGCTCTTCCCTGGCCGACTTCATTGCATCCCACCAGCGCGCCCGGTCCTGCTTGCTCCGTCGCTTCAGGGCATCCGATCGACAATCTTCCACAAATGCCGATCGACCGGCGCCGGTCTGGAGATCATCCAGCAAAACCAGCCTTGGTTCGCGCCAGCCGCCATGGCCATTTTCCATGAAGCATTTCAGAACAAGGGTGCCGCGCTCGATCGAAGCGGCCTCGGCCTCATCATCGAATACGAAGGCATTGCCGCGCTGCATGGCAACGACATCATGGAATCCCTGCGGCATCGGTTCTTCGAGAGTGTTGAAGATCCATACCAGAGCGATGCCCTCAGCATCATAATGCACGTGCCGGGCAGCGATTTCTGGAGCGAACGGCTTCGACAACTGCACCTCCAGCGCGAAGCGACCCAGGCCGCTGAGGTCGGCGAAGACGTCCGGCCACCGACCGCGCTTGTGAATTTCGGGTCGCAGGTAAGTATTCACGGCAGTGTGCGTGCAACGCGGATCGGCTTTGACCAGTTGCTCGATTGTCGAACAGAGTCGGCGGTGCAACGCGGATTCCTGATGCCCCTGATATTGTGCCGCTCTTGCGTCATCGGGGCGCAGGCTGTTCCCTTCGTACCAGGGGCACTCCGTGTCCGATTCCGGATAATGCGCGTACATCGGGATGTGTCCGTCCAGGGCTGCTTGTACCCTGATGAAGACGCCACCTTCGCAGATCCTGCACCGAGCTAACGGTCTGGAACGATCCTCGCGGCGGCGCACGTTGATCTGTGTTCGCAAATGCTCCCATCCGGCGCGGGGCATTGCCATCAACTGCTCGACCGTAACTGCGCCGCGCGGCAACTCGAAATCAGCGATCAGGACGGTGCGGTGATGACGGCCCAAGATTTGTTCACTCCGGAAGTTCGGGCCTGGCGATCCAGTCCCGTATTTCATGCCCGGACGCCACTTCGCCGCCGAGGCGCCGCAGATGGACGACCTTGAAATCATCGACTGTTTCGAGTCGAACCAATCCCTCCTTTTCCAGCCGATCGAGCAAATCGGAAATTGCCTGCCGCGATGCAGACAGCCCGATTGCCACAAGCCAGGTTTCGAGCAGGCGACTGCTCGCACTCCGCTCCTTGGCTAGAACGTCGAGAACTGCCCGTGCCTGAAAACTCGTGCGTATTTCGTCAAATGACGAAGCAAGGTTGCGCCGATCTGCCATTGGCCGACAATAGATGATCGGCCTGAGGTCGCAAACATAACGGGAACGAATCCACTCAATCAATTGGGGAAAGCCTTCCCCTGAGCCGGAGCCGCTGTCTCCGGCTACCCCATCTACGGGGCGCTGCCCCGTAACGCCCCGAGAAGGGGAGCGGGGCTGACGACGCGCTCTGTCCCGCAGGACCTACGGCCCTGCTCCTGAGGGCGCGGCGTTTCACGAAAATGGCCCCGCACGCACTCTGATCCGGCGGACATGGCTTCACGCGCAGGCATGGAAATCCGACAGGCCCCCGCTTCCCGCCTGCACGAGCAAGTGAGCGATTGCCGCCTCCCTTCAGGGTGCTGTTTTCCGTTGGAGCAACCCCGCTGGCCGCTCGCGCTACAATGGCGATGAACAGACGAAGCTGAGAGCGAGAGGGTGGCGGGCTTCGCCGTGACGGGATGAGGGTCGAGAGAGAGGCTCCCGGCCGCCCGTCATGGAGATTTCCCCATGAACATGCAGGTTCTCGAAGCGCGGCGCGATGTGAGCGGCGGGTACAAAGTCGATGTCTCGCGCGGCTCCCGTGTGGGGCGGGTTTCGTCAGAGTGGTTCTCGCGGCCCGACGACGAGCGGTTTCTATCGCTGAACGAGCTGGCCAGCTCCGTGCGCGTGCGTTCCGAGCGGAGCCGGACCCGCGTGGTCGAGACCGCGCTCATCCATGTCGAGGCGAACCGCAACGATCCGGAGCGCCTGGCGCTGATGCTGCCCGGCGCCGATGCACCGGTCGCGCCCACCCATTGGAGCTTCGGCCAACTTGCAAGTCTGGTCGGCGCACCCGCAGCCTATCTGCGTCAGCTTCCCGCGCCGCTTGCCGCAATCAATCTGCAGTATGGCCTGACCGCGAATCGCGCCGAACAGATCAAGACCCTCGAGACCGACGATCCCGTCGCCGGCCGCCGCGTCGAATTGCGCGCGGTGACCGGTCCTGACTACGGCCGGATCTATGATCATGAACTGGTCGAAGCCGTGCAGAAGATCGCCGGCAACGGCACCGGCGACACCCGCTGGAAGGTGCCGGGCGTGCTCGACTGGTCGACCGGGGTCTACAATCCGATGGTCGATATCTCGAAGGATACGACCACGCTCTATGCCTCCGACCGCGACGTGTTCCTGTTCCTGGTCGATGATCTCAACCCGATCGAAGCCGGGCGTCTGCCTGGCGGATCGCCCGATCTCTACTTCCGTGGGTTCTACTGCTGGAATTCCGAGGTCGGCGCGAAGACGCTCGGCATGGCGAGCTTCTACCTGCGTGCGGTCTGTCAGAACCGGAACCTGTGGGGCGTTGAGGATTTCGAGGAAATCTCGATCCGGCACAGCAAATACGCGGCCAACCGTTTTGCCCACGAGGCGGCACCGGCCTTGCTGAACTTCGCCAATTCTTCCCCGCAGCCCTTCATCAACGGCATCAAGACGGCACGCGAGCGGATCGTTGCCCGCACCGACGAGGAACGCGGCGACTTCCTGCGTCATCGCGGGTTCTCGAAAGCCGAGACCGGCAAAATCATCGAGACCGTACTCGCCGAGGAAGGCCGTCCGCCGGAATCGATCTTCGATTTCGTGCAGGGGATCACCGCGCTGGCCCGCGGCAAGGCGCACCAGGATGCCCGGCTCGACATGGAGGGCAAGGCCAAGAAGCTGCTCGACCGGGTCCACTGAGCCCGGCCAATCCAGTCTGTTTCTCCGCGCGTGGCGCTGCCTTCTCCAGAGTGAGAGGGCGGCGCTTCGCTTCGTGACGGGTCGGGGCCTGAGAGAGAGTCTTTCAGGCGGCCCGTCATGGAGAACCACCATGACCAAGCCATTGCCCAAGCTCGTGCTCAGTTCCTCGCGTGACATCCCCTTCAGCCGGCTGGTGCTGAGCCAGAAGAACGTTCGGCGTCTGAAGGCGGGCCTCTCGATCGAGGACCTCGCTGACGACATCTACCGCCGCACTCTGCTTCAGAGCCTCAACGTCCGGCCCGTCGTCGGTGAGGATGGCCAGGAAACAGGTATGTTCGAGGTTCCCGCCGGCGGTCGCCGCTTCCGCGCGCTCGAACTGCTGGTGAAGTCGAAGCGAATGGCCAAGGACCAACCGGTGCCGTGCGTGGTTCGCGAGGCGGGCATTGCCGAGGAAGATTCGCTCGCCGAAAACGTCATGCGCGTCGGCCTGCACCCGCTCGACCAGTTCCGCGCCTTTACCGCGTTGATCGACGCAGGCCTCAGCGAGGAGGACATCGCTGCACGTTTCTTCGTCTCGGTCTCGACCGTGCGCCAGCGCTTGCGGCTTGCGTCGGTCGCACCAAGCCTGCTCGAAATCTACGGCGATGACGGCATGTCGCTCGAACAGCTCATGGCTTTCACGGTCAATGAGAACCATGCCCGCCAGGAACAGGTCTGGGAGCAGCTCAGCCAGACCTACCAGCCCTCCGCTCACCAAATCCGCCGCCTGCTGACCGAGGATGCCATTCCGGCCAGCGATCGCCGGGTGCGGTTCATCGGGCTCGACGCCTACACCGAAGCCGGTGGCTATGTGATGCGCGACCTGTTCTCGTCGGACGACGATGGCTGGCTGCAAAATCCGGCGCTGGTCGAACTGCTGGTGAACGAGAAGCTCTCGGAGATCGCACAGGAGATCGGCGCCGAAGGCTGGAAGTGGGTGGAAGCGGCGATTGACCTGCCTTACGGCTGCGAGCGCGGCAAGCGCCGGATCACTGGCGCGACCGTTCCTCTGACCGACGAGGAGCAGGCTCAGCTTGATGCACTGGTCGAGGAGTATGACGGCCTCGGCGAGCAGTATCAGGACGGCGGCGACCTTCCCGACGAGGTCGATGCGCGACTGACCGAG
Organism: Sphingobium sp.; assembly: GCA_050176605.1. GTDB lineage: Bacteria > Pseudomonadota > Alphaproteobacteria > Sphingomonadales > Sphingomonadaceae > Sphingobium. Next base: position 8,871 of record JBFXHW010000095.1, read on the forward strand.
ATCGACGCCCACATCACCGTACTCACCCAGCGTCCGGTCACTTACGATCCTGAGGAACAGGCGCGCGCGGGCGTGTTCGTGTCGCTGTCGCACGACGGGCGGTTACGGATCGACCGGGGCTATGTCCGCCCGGAAGACGAGCCCGTAGTGTGTTGATTTCCGCTGAGAGTTGACCCGGGAGGGTTATAAATTTCCGTCGAGAACTGACCCATGTTTGAACCACCTCCGAGCGCAGTTTTGGAGGCAACATGGAGTGATCGACATGGCATTATTGAGC
>JBFXHW010000096.1:0-9128 GCA_050176605.1 Sphingobium sp.
GACTCCCATGCTTTGCAGATAGCGCTTCACGTTGCGCGCCGCCTGGCGCAGGCGCTGCTCATTTTCGACCATCGCGATACGGACAAAGCCTTCGCCATCCTCGCCATAGCCTACGCCCGGCGCGACGGCGACCTTGGCCTGTGTGAGCAACTGCTTGGAAAATTCCAGGCTGCCCATTTCCTTGAGCGCGGGGGGCAGCGGCGCCCAGGCAAACATGGAAGCCTTCGGTGCAGGAATGTCCCATCCTGCCCGTCCGAAGCTTTCGACCATCACGTCGCGACGCTTGCGATAAAGCTCGCGATTTTTTTCGACGATGTCCTGCGGCCCATTGAGAGCGGCGCAGGCGGCCGCCTGGATCGGCGTGAACGCGCCGTAATCGAGATAGGACTTCACCCGGGTCATCGCCGAGATCAGCTTCGGGTTGCCGACCGCAAAGCCCATGCGCCAACCGGCCATCGAATAGGTTTTCGACATGGAGGTGAATTCGACGGCAATATCCTTCGCGCCCGGCACCTGAAGGATCGAGGGTGTAGGATTACCGTCGAAATAGAGCTCGGAATAGGCAAGGTCGCTCAGCACCCAGACCTCATTCTCCTTCGCCCACGCGACGAGCCGCTCATAAAAGGCGAGGTCGACCGTCTCTGCCGTCGGATTGCCCGGATAGTTGACCACCAGAACGCTCGGGCGCGGCACGGTGAAATGCATCGCGCGTTCGAGGCTACGGAAATAATTTTCATCCGGCGTCGTCGGGACCGAACGGATCGTCGCACCAGCGATAATGAAACCGAAGGTGTGGATGGGGTAGCTGGGGTTGGGCGCCAGCACGACATCGCCCGGCGCGGTTATCGCGGTGGCGAGGCTGGCCAGTCCTTCCTTCGATCCCATGGTGACGACCACCTCGTTCTCGGGGTCGAGTTCCACGCCGAAGCGTCGCGCATAATAATTGGCCTGCGCGCGGCGAAGGCCGGGGATACCCTTGGATTGTGAATAGCCATGGGCATCGGGCTTGCGCGCAACCTCGATCAGCTTTTCGATGACATGATCGGGTGGTGGCAGATCGGGGTTGCCCATACCGAGATCGATAATGTCTTCGCCGGCCGCTCGGGCGGCTGCACGCATCGCATTGACTTCGGCGATGACATAGGGCGGCAGGCGCTTGATGCGGTAAAATTCCTCGGACATTTGATCTGGCTTCCTTTTATGCTGCACCGCAGCAAAAATTGGTTGGCGCGGCGCGGATACCGCTATATACGTGGATTCGACCGGTTGCCAGAGTCGGCGGCTCAATAATTGGGCGCTGCCTTTGTTCACAGAGGCCGGATGGCGGGAGATGAAGATGCCCGATAGTGAAGACCTCGATCCGGTCGACCTGACGGAGTGTGTTCCGTCTCTTGAACAGATGCAGCAATGGACCCGGACGATCGGTCAGGCACAACAGCTCTTGCTGGAACACGCCGCCGTAATGATGGCGCGGCGCGACCTGCCGACGGGAATGGCCGTGGCCGCTCCATCGGTGATGCCAGCCCTGTTCCAGCCCGAATTGCTGGCGCAGGTGCAGAGCGACTTCACAAAGGAATCGATCGCGCTGTGGCAACGCTTTCTCGACGCCGATCCGGACAACAATGCCGCCCCCATCGGCAGTCCCGCCGCCCGCAAGGATCGCCGTTTCGCCGATACGCGTTGGCAGAGCCACCCCTTCTATGACCTCATTCGTCAAAGCTATCTGTTGCTGTCGGACTATCTGCTTCGACTGTCCGACAGTATCGATGGGCTTGACCAGCATCAAAAGGGCCAGTTGCGCTTTGCGACGCAGGGTCTGGTCGATGCCTTGTCTCCCGCCAATTTCCCCTTCACCAATCCGGTGGTCATGGAAAAGACGATCGAGACGAATGGCGAGAATCTGGTGCGCGGTCTCAAGCATATGCTGGCCGATATCGAGAAGGGGCAACTGACCCAGGCTGACGGCACGGCATTCGAGGTTGGCGTCAATCTCGCCGCGACGCCGGGCAAAGTCATCAAGGAAACGCCGCTCTATCAGCTCGTGCATTATGAACCGACGACAGACAAGGTCCTTGAGACGCCGCTCATCATTTTTCCGCCCTGGATAAACCGCTTCTACATACTCGATCTCGCACCGGAGAAGAGCTTCGTCAAATGGGCGGTGGATCAGGGAATCAGCGTCTTCATGGTGAGCTGGAAATCGGCCGATTCCAGTATGAAGGACATCGCCTGGGACGATTATATCCTCCGCGGTCAGGTCGATGCGATCGATACCGTGCGCGATGCGCTGGATATCGATAGCGTTCACGCGATCGGTTATTGCGTTGCCGGTACTACGCTGGCGGCAACGCTGGCCCTGCTCGCGGCCCGGGGAGAGGCCGACAAGGTCAAGAGCGCGACCTTCTTCACTGCCCAGGTCGACTTTCGCGAAGCGGGTGATCTCTCGCTCTTCATCGATGATGAGCATTTGAAACTGGTCGAGCAGCTCGCCGCGCCCGGCTATCTCGACGGGCGCTACATGGCGGCGACGTTCAACCTGCTGCGCGGGCGTGACCTCATCTGGAACTATGTCGTCAACAACTATCTGCTGGGCGAAGACTATCCGCCTTTCGACCTGCTCTACTGGAACGGTGACACGACCAATCTTCCCGCCAAATGGCACAGGCAGTATCTCGTTGACCTCTATCGCGACAACAAGCTTGTCCTGCCGGGTGAAATCAGCATCGAGGGGACCCCGATCGACCTCAAAAAAGTCACGACCCCCTGCTATATTCAGGCCGGCAAGGAAGACCATATCGCGCCCGTCCGAAGCGTGTGGAAATTGATGGAACATTTTTCCGGAGCGAACCGTTTCCTGCTTGCAGGCTCGGGCCATATTGCCGGCGTGGTGAATCCGCCGGCCAAACAGAAATATCAATATTGGACGAGTGATGACGAGGATGCCGAAACGCTGGAACAGTTCATCGCCAGTGCTCATGAAAAGCCGGGGAGCTGGTGGCCAGACTGGATCGATTGGCTGAAGGCGCACGACCCGTCACGGGTCGAGGTACAGGGCGCGCGCAAGCCGGGAGAGGGTTGCTATGCGGCGCTTGAGGATGCCCCGGGCAGCTATGTGAAAAGCCGGTAGGCTAATGCTCTGCCGACACGGAAAATGTGGCAGGTGACATTTTTGTTGCAGTGCACAAAAAGTACTTGCAATCCTTCTCCAACTGGCTTATTGTGCAGTGCAGCAATAGGGAGTTTGTGATGACTGGCACCACCAAAGCGCGCCGTAGTCCCAGGGCTACCCCTGCAAAGAAGGCGGCTCCGAAGACATCGCGGGCGAAAGCGACAGCGAAGCCCAAGGCCAAACCGCCTGCCGAACCCGCGGCTCTGGAAGCCGTGGACGAGCTGACCGCGGCCGATCTGGTTGCGTCGTCCGAGTCCGTCTCGCCCGAGCCGGCCAAGGTCGATACGCCGAAGGTCGCGGAAGCGATTGAAGCCGTTGAGGACGCTGCGCTAGCAGTCGCCGAAGAAATTGTTGAAACAGTAGAAGTCGCCCAGTCTGCGGTCAAAACTGCCGTTGAGGCCGGAGAAGAGGTCGAGCAGAAAGGAACAGAAATCATGTCCGACGTTATCGAAACCACCAAGAAGTACACCGATGAAGCCAAGGAGCGCTTCCAGTCCGCCTTCGCCGAGATGAGCGAGAAGGCCAAGGTCGGCGTCGAGAAATCGACCAAGGCTATGGAAGAGTTCAGCGAAATCGCCAAGGGCAATGTCGAGGCGCTCGTCGAGTCGGGCAAGATTGCCAGCAAGGGCATGGAGTCGATGGGTCAGGAAGCCGCCGAATATGGTCGCGTGACCTTCGAGAAGGCCTCGGCCGCGATGAAGAGCATGGCCGCAGTCAAGTCGCCGACCGAGTTCTTTCAGCTTCAGAGCGAGCTGCTTTCCAGCACCTTCGACGCTTTCGCCAAGGAATCGGCGAAGACCAGCGAAACGCTGCTCAAGCTTGCCGGTGACGTTGTCCAGCCGATCAGCACACGCGTTTCCGTGGTGACCGAAAAGGTTCGCACGATCGCGGCCTGATCGCGCACAATTCTTCAAAAGAGCGCTGGCCCTGTCTCCATTCGTGGAGGCAGGGCTTTCGTTTACCCTGTTTTGCGGGTGCAGCCTCTTGCCGAAATCGCCGCTTCACTCCATATTTGCGAAGATGATTGAGTTCAGAGAGATTCCTGATTTGCCGAAGGGGCCCAGGATGGCCGATCGCGATGGCGAGGATGACGGCGCTTCGGGGCCGAATGTCGGCATCGCAACGCGCACGCGGACGCGGACCAAGCGCCCTTCCTTGTACAAGGTGTTGATGCTGAACGACGACTACACGCCGATGGAGTTTGTCGTCCATGTGTTGCAACGCTTCTTCAAGATGGACATGGAAGAGGCAACGCGCGTGATGCTGCACGTGCATCAGCGCGGCGTCGGCGTCTGCGGCATTTTCAGCTATGAGGTGGCCGAGACGAAGGTCAATCAGGTCATGGACTTCGCCCGCCAGAACCAGCATCCGTTGCAATGCACGCTGGAAAAGGCCTGATAGGCGAGGGCGCCCCTGTTTGCGTCAGTCGCCGATCGGTCTGACGCGGCCATTCTCGGATAAGTCGGTTCGTTCATCATCTGACGCTTGGCGAAGCGCATGGGCTGCGTTATGACCGCGCCATGAAGTTCCTTTCCTCTCGGCCCATGCTGCTTGCAATGGGCGCCCTCACCGCCGTCAGCCTGTTATCCGCCTGTGCGACGGGCAAGAACAAGGCGGATACCGCATATGTCGCGCGCGACGTTTCAACGCTCTACAATGGTGCGAAAGACCGGCTCGATCGCGGGCAGTACAAGATCGCCGCCGCGCTGTTCGACGAGGTGGAGCGCCAGCACCCCTATTCGCCCTGGGCACGTCGCGCACAGCTGATGAGTGCGTTCAGTTATTACATGAACCGCGATTATACCGAATCCGTCTCGGCTGCGCAGCGTTTCCTTGCCATTCACCCCGGCAACAAGGATGCGGCCTACGCCTTCTACCTGATCGCGCTTTGCTATTACGAGCAGATCGCAGACGTAACCCGCGACCAGAAGATCACGCAGCAGGCGCGCGACGCACTGGGTGAACTTATCCGGCGCTATCCCACCACCCGTTATGCCGCCGACGCCCGGCTGAAGCTCGATCTCGTGAACGACCACCTCGCCGGCAAGGAGATGGAGATCGGCCGCTTCTATCAGCGGCGCGGACAGTGGCTGGCCGCGACCATCCGCTTCCGTAACGTGGTCGACGACTATCAGACGACGACGCACACGCCCGAAGCGCTGGAGCGGCTTGTCGAGAGCTATCTGGTGCTCGGCATCCCCGAAGAGGCGAAAAAGGCAGCAGCCGTGCTTGGTGCCAACTATCCCGGCACCAAATGGTATGAGCATGCCTACAAGCTCATCCGGGAACATGCGCCCGACGCGTGAGGGCCTGATCTCTGGCGACAGGGGCGCCCCGACATGCTGACGGCGCTTTCCATTCGCAACATCGTGCTGATCGAGGCGCTCGACCTCGAATTTGAACCGGGCCTCGGCGTCCTGACGGGGGAAACCGGCGCGGGAAAATCCATCCTGCTCGATTCGCTGGGGCTGGCGCTCGGTATGCGGGCCGACAGCGGGTTGGTGCGGCAGGGCGAGGCACAAGCGAGCGTTGCCGCTACCTTCGAGGTCTCCGCTGCCGGTGCGCGGATCGCAGCCTTGGTGGAGGACAGCGGCCTCATGATCGAACCGGGCGAGCCGATACTCATTCGCCGCACGCTGAAGGCCGATGGCGGCAGCCGCGCCTTTCTCAACGATCAGCCCTGCTCGGTGGCGCTGCTGCGCGATGTCGGCGCGATGCTGGTCGAGATCCATGGCCAGCATGATGACCGAGGCCTGCTCAATCCCGCCGGGCACCGGGCTTTGCTGGACAGCTTCGGGCGGTGCGACACTGCGGCGGTCGCGCGAGTTCATCATTGCTGGCGTGCGGCGGAGGCGGCGCTGGAAAAGGCGCGGGACGAGGTGGCCAATGCCGCGCGGGATCGCGATTACCTCTCTCATGTCGTCGCGGAACTGACCGGCTTTGCCCCGGAACCGGGCGAGGAAGGCACGCTGGCCGCCGAACGCGCGGCCATGCAGAAGGGCGCGAAGCTGGGCGATGATCTTTCGACGATCGATGCATTGCTCGGCGGGTCGGAAGGTGCGCTGGCGCAGCTTCGGCAGGCGGCGCGGCGGCTCGACCGGATCGCCCCGGATCATGATCTGCTGGCGGCGGCGCTGTCTGCGCTGGACCGCGCGGTGATAGAGGCGAGCGAGGCGGAAGAAGCGTTGGAGCGGGCTGCGGAGGCGATGGCCCATGATCCCGCACGGTTGGATGCGGTCGAGGCGCGGCTTTTCGACTTGCGCGGCCTTGCGCGCAAGCATCAGGTCCAGCCGGACGATCTGGCGGCGTTGGCAGGGGAATTGGCGGGCAAGCTTTCGCGCATAGAGGCGGGCGCGGAAGGGCTGGCGCGACTGGAGAGCGCGGCGGCGTCGGCGAAGGTGGATTATGAAGCGGCGGCGCTGGCGCTGTCGGCGGCGCGGCGCGAGGCCGCGGCGCGGCTGGATGGGGCAGTGGCGCGCGAACTGTCGCCGCTGAAACTCGACGCCGCCCGCTTCCGCACGGTGGTAGAGGCGTTGCCGCAGGGCCAGTGGGGACCGCAGGGGATGGATCGGGTGGAGTTCGAGATATCGACCAACCCCGGCGCGCCGTTCGCGCCGCTGACGAAGATCGCGAGCGGGGGCGAGCTTTCCCGCTTCATTCTCGCGCTCAAGGTCGCTCTGGCGGAGCAGGGCGGGGCGCAGACGATGATCTTCGACGAGATCGACCGGGGCGTGGGCGGCGCGGTGGCATCTGCCATTGGCGAAAGGCTCGCGCGGCTGGCGGAAAATGGTCAGGTTATCGTGGTGACGCACAGCCCGCAGGTCGCGGCGCGCGGCAACGCGCATATGGTGATCGCGAAATCGTCGGACGGTCCGGAAGGACAGAAGGTAACACGCACCGATGTCCGGCCGCTTGACGAAAGCGGGCGGCGCGAGGAAATCGCCCGCATGCTGTCCGGCGCGGACATCACGGCTGAGGCGAGGGCACAGGCGGGCAAGTTGTTGGAGGGTGTATGACGGTAACGAGGCGTGAAACATTCAATGCCGGGCTGGCGGGCCTGATCGCGGGGCTGGGCATGACCGGCGCGGCGTCGGCGCAGGAGCCCGGCGGGGCCAGGGCGGAGTGGGGCCAGATCATCCAGTTCAAGGCTCTACCCGGAAAGCGGGCCGAGGTGATCGACCTGTTCAGGCGGGGCATCGCCGCAATGCCCGGCAGCGTCGCCTTGCTGATCGGCGAGGAACTGGACAATCCCGACGGGTTCTGGGTCGTCGAATATTGGGAGACACATGCCGTCCACGACAGTTCGTTGAAGCTGCCGGAGGTCGCAGCGATCTTCGCTCAGCTCCGCCCGATGATCGCGGGTGCAGGGACGAAGGTGCAATTGCATCCCGTGTGAGAGATGGGTTGGGTGAATTAGTGAGCAGAGTATTGACCAGGATTTTCCCTCCCGTGCGGCCCCGTTTATCGCCCTCCACTGATGAGGCGTGTCATGGTTGATCCCACCACCATCTCCGAGGCCGAAGCCGCCAATCGCCTGATGCGGCTGGCGAAGGAGATCGCGCGCCACAACCGGCTCTATCACGCGAACGACGCGCCGGAGATTTCCGACGCCGAGTTCGACGCGCTGGTGCGCGAGAACAATGCGCTGGAGGCGGCCTTCCCGCATCTCGTTCGCGCCGACAGCCCGAACGCGCAGGTCGGCGCGCCAGTCGAGGCATCGCCGCTCGCGAAGGTGCGCCACGAAAAGCGCATGTACAGCCTCGACAATGCCTTTGCCGATGAGGATGTCGCGGAGTTCATCGCGCGAGTTCGGCGCTATCTCAATCTTTCGCCAGACGAGCCGGTGGCGATGACGGCGGAAGACAAGATCGACGGCCTGTCGCTCTCTATCCGATATGAAGGAGGACGACTTGCCCTTGCCTCCACGCGCGGCAATGGCGAGGTAGGGGAAGACGTAACCGCTAATGTCCGTACCATATCCGATATTCCGGAACAGCTACCGGTAGAGGCGCCGGATATCTTCGAGGTACGCGGCGAGGTTTATATGTCCAAGGCCGATTTCGTCGCGCTGAACGAGCGGCTGATGGCGGAAGGCCGGGCCGCTGCAGAAGCCAAGGGTACCGAGTTCGACGCGGCATCCGTGCGCCAGTTTGCCAACCCGCGCAATGCGGCGGCGGGATCGCTGCGCCAGAAGGATGCGAGCGTCACCGCCGCGCGGCCGCTGCGCTTCCTTGCCCATGGCTGGGGCGTGGCGAGCACGGTTCCCGGCGAAACCCAGGCGGAGGTGGTCGCCGCGATCAGGGGCTGGGGCTTTCCGGTGTCGGAGCATTTTGTGCTGCTGGAGGGGGCCGATGCGCTGCTCGCCCAGTATCGGCGGATCGAGGCGGAGAGGGCAGAGATGCCCTATGATATCGATGGCGTCGTGTACAAGGTCGATCGGCTGGACTGGCAGGAACGGTTGGGCTTCGTGGCCAAGGCGCCGCGCTGGGCGATCGCACATAAATTCCCCGCCGAAAAGGCCCAGACGACGCTGGAAGCCATCGACATTCAGGTTGGGCGTACCGGCAAGCTGACGCCGGTCGGACGCCTGACGCCGGTGACCGTGGGCGGTGTCGTGGTTTCCAATGTCACGTTGCACAATCGCGATGAGATCGCGCGGCTGGGCGTACGGCCCGGCGACCGGGTGGTGGTCCAGCGCGCGGGCGACGTGATCCCGCAGATCGTCGAGAATCTGACAGGCCAAGAGATACGTAATCCCTATATCTTCCCCGATCATTGCCCGGCCTGCGGATCGGAGGCGGTGGCGGAGGAAGGCGAAGTCGATGTGCGTTGCACGGCCGGTCTTATCTGCCCGGCGCAGCGGATGGAACGCCTCAAACATTTCGTGTCGCGCGGCGCTCTGGATATCGAGGGGCTGGGCGAAAAGAGCATCGAGGAATTTTTCGCGCTCGGCTGGCTG
>JBFXHW010000097.1:0-9061 GCA_050176605.1 Sphingobium sp.
GCTGATGCGGCATACGCCCGGCGACAGCGATTATGACGACATTCAGCAGATCAAGTCCAACTCCAACCGGGCGGCCAGCCTGACCCGCCAGCTACTGGCCTTTACAAGGCAACAGACCTTACGGCCGCAGGTTTTGCAGCTCCCCGACATCGTCGCGGACGTCTCCAACCTGCTCAAGCGCCTGATCGGCGAGAAGGTGAAGCTGGAGGTGACCCACGGGCGTCATCTTGGTGCGGTATGGGCCGATCCGGGCCAGATCGAGCAGGTGATCGTCAATCTCGCAGTCAATGCGCGCGACGCTATGCCCGATGGAGGCACCCTCTTGATCCAGACGCTTGCCATGTCGGCCGCGCAGGTGCGCGAGATGCGCTCCACTGTGCTGCCGCCGGCCGACTATACCGCCCTCAAGGTTTCCGATACCGGGATCGGTATTCCTCCCGACCTGCTCTCGAAGATATTCGAGCCCTTCTTCACCACCAAGGAAATCGGCAAGGGTACGGGTCTCGGCCTTTCGACCGTCTACGGTATCGTCAAGCAGTCGGGCGGTTATATCTTTGCCGAGTCCGAACCAGGTCATGGCACGACTTTCACGCTCTACCTGCCGGTCCATGCCGCTGCGCCAGACAAAAAGGACGTCGCCACGATCAAATCACCCCCGCCGCGCCGCGACAGTTGGGGCACCGGGACCATTTTGCTGGTGGAGGACGAAGACATGGTGCGGGCGGTGGCCGAACGCGCACTTACCCGGCAGGGCTATACGGTACTGACCGCCTCGGACGGCGAACTTGGCCTGGAAGTTCTTGCCGATGCCGGGCAGGTCGATTTGTTGATATCCGACGTGGTGATGCCCAATATGGACGGTCCGGCGATGGTGCGACAGGCACGCATGGAACGTCCCGGCCTGCCCGTGCTGTTCATGTCGGGCTATGCCGAGGAACAGTTGCGCAAGTCGATCGACATCGACAATGTTGCCTTTCTGCCCAAGCCTTTCTCCGTCGCACAGCTTTCGGAGGCGGTTGCCGACGCGATCAGCAATAATGCTGAAGCGTAACAAATATGCGACCAAGCGCCTGCAACCCGCTTGCGGTGCTTTGACGATTGAGCCAGCTTCTGCGGCGGGTGGAGAAAACTCCTGACCGGTTTCGTTTGTTGCACGCCGCGTTGATTATCCGGTGATGCACAGAAGGTCGGGACCTTTCGACATAAACGGATTTTGAATGGCGGCGTCCTTGACGACATCTCTTGCAACCATGCCCGCGCGGCGGTCCATCCTCATCGTGGAGGACGAAGCGATGATAGCCATGATGCTCGAGGAATTCGTCGACGCGCTCGGCCATCATGTGAAGGGTGTTGTTTCGACCGTCGAGGACGCGTGCGATATAGTGCGCGGAGGCGGATTCGATCTCGCCATCCTCGACTGCAATCTGGAGGGGGCACCCGTTTGGCCGGTCGCGGACATGCTCGAGGAAGCGGGCATTCCCTACATATTGAGCTCTGGCGGGTCCATCTCCGAAATTCCGGCCCCCTATGTAGAGCGCCCAATGCTGCCCAAACCCTATACAATTGGTACGATATCTGACGTCCTCGCGGCCAGCGAGGCCATGCGCCCATAAATTTTCGGAAACTTTGTTCCCCTCTTGTTCCTTGAGAACAAATAGGATACATCGACTCCTGAAACCGATTTGCACTGTTGCACTCGGCAGGAGACAAGCCCATGACCGCAACGCTCAAACTCATCGATTCCGATAAGAAGACGGGGAATATGGACAGGCAGAAGGCATTGGAGGCGGCGCTCTCCCAGATTGATCGCGCGTTCGGCAAGGGCAGCGCGATGAAGCTGGGTAGCAGGGAGAAGATCGAGATCGAATCGGTCTCCACCGGTTCGCTTGGACTCGATATCGCACTGGGCATTGGCGGCCTGCCACGCGGGCGCATCGTGGAAATCTATGGGCCTGAAAGCTCTGGCAAGACTACGTTGGCGCTTCATGCCATCGCCGAAGCGCAGAAGATAGGCGGTACGGCCGCTTTTGTAGATGCCGAACATGCGCTTGATCCTGCTTATGCGAAGAAGCTGGGCGTCGACATCGATGAGTTGATCGTGTCTCAGCCTGATACCGGCGAGCAGGCGCTGGAAATCGTTGATACGCTCGTCCGCTCGAACGCCATTGATGTGCTGGTGATCGACTCTGTCGCCGCGCTCGTGCCGCGCGCAGAAATAGAAGGTGAGATGGGGGACAGCCATGTCGGCCTGCAGGCCCGCCTGATGAGCCAGGCGCTGCGCAAACTTACCGGGTCGATTTCGCGTTCGCGCTGCACCGTCATCTTCATCAACCAGGTCCGCATGAAGATCGGCGTCATGTACGGCAATCCGGAAACGACCACGGGCGGCAATGCACTGAAATTCTATGCTTCGGTTCGGCTCGACATCCGTCGGACCGGCCAGATCAAGGATCGCGACGACATCATTGGCAACACCACCCGGGTGAAGGTGGTGAAGAACAAGGTCGCGCCACCGTTCAAGCAGGTCGAATTCGACATCATGTACGGTGAGGGCATTTCCAAAGTCGGCGAGATTCTCGATCTGGGCGTAAAGGCCGGGATCGTCGAGAAATCCGGTGCCTGGTTCTCCTATGATTCCGTTCGCATCGGCCAGGGCCGGGAAAATGCGAAGACTTTCCTCAAGGAAAACCCGGAAATGATGGAACGCTTGGAAAATGCCATTCGTGGCAAGACCGATGCCGTTTCCGAGGCGATGATGGCCGGCCCCGATGCCGGTGACGACGCCGACGACGCCTGATCCCCGGTTTGGCCGCCGGTTGGCGCGGCATGACCATGGTCTGTTGGGACACGGCGGGTACCTCTCTGCCGCGCCGGTCCCAACAGATTATAGCGCCGATTGTCGCTTGTCTCGCGCCGCGCGCTCGCCTAATCGCCTTGTTCCATGACATCGACCAACGACATTCGCCGTTCCTTCCTCGATTATTTTGCGGGTACCGGCCACGAAATCGTGCCGTCGGCGCCACTGGTGCCGCACAACGATCCCACGCTCATGTTCACCAATGCGGGCATGGTACCGTTCAAGAATGTCTTTACCGGTCTCGAAAAGCGTCCCTACAGCACGGCGACGTCGTCTCAGAAATGCGTCCGCGCAGGCGGCAAGCATAATGATCTGGACAATGTGGGCTATACCGCGCGCCACCACACCTTCTTCGAAATGCTCGGCAATTTCAGCTTTGGTGATTATTTCAAGGAACAGGCGATCCACCATGCCTGGACATTGATCACGCGTGAATGGGGCATATCGTCCGACCGGCTGACCGTCACTGTCTATCACGACGATGATGAAGCGTTCGGCTTCTGGCGCAAGATCGCAGGCCTTCCTGAAGAGCGGATCATCCGGATCGCAACGTCGGACAATTTCTGGTCGATGGGCGATACCGGCCCGTGCGGCCCTTGCTCCGAGATCTTTTATGACCATGGCGACCATATATGGGGTGGCCCGCCCGGATCGCCGGAAGAGGACGGTGACCGCTTCGTCGAGATCTGGAATCTCGTCTTCATGCAGTTCGATCAACAACCCGGCGGCGATCGCGTTCCGCTTCCAAGGCCCAGCATCGACACCGGCATGGGTCTGGAACGTATCACGGCGGTGCTGCAGGGCGTCCACGACAATTACGATACCGACACATTCCGGGCATTGATTGCAGAATCCGGTGCGCTGACGCACAGCGCCACGGACGGCGACAACAAGGCCAGCCATCGTGTCCTCGCCGACCATCTGCGTTCCTCCGGTTTCCTGATCGCCGACGGTGTGCTTCCCGCGAATGAAGGCCGGGGTTATGTGCTGCGCCGGATCATGCGCCGCGCCATGCGCCACGCCCATCTGATTGGCGCTGCCGAACCGCTGATGTACAGGCTGGTCGGTGCGCTGGTGAAGGAGATGGGTGGCGCCTACCCCGAACTGATACGCGCGCAACCGCTGATCGAGGAAACGCTGCTGCGGGAAGAAACGCGCTTCCGCCAGACGCTCGACAAGGGGCTGAAGCTGCTCGACGAGGCGACGGGAGGTATGAACGCTGGCGATACCCTGCCCGGCGAGACAGCCTTCCGCCTCTATGATACTTTCGGTTTTCCCTACGACCTCACCGAGGACGCCCTGCGCGCGCAAGGCATAGCGGTCGATCGTTCCGGCTTTGACGCCGCGATGGCCGAACAAAAGGCCGCTGCACGCGCGGCCTGGAAGGGGTCGGGCGAGAAGGCCTCTGACGAGATCTGGTTCGATATCGCCGAAGAGGCCGGTGCGACAGAATTCACCGGCTATGGCGCGACCGAAGGCGAGGGCAAGGTCGTCGCCATTGTTCGCGATGGTACTCGGGCCGAAAAGGCAACGGAGGGCGAGGATATCACGCTCGTTGTCAACCAGACGCCGTTTTACGGAGAGAGCGGCGGCCAGAGCGGCGACGCCGGGATTGCAACTGGCGCCGAGGGCTTTTTAGCGACCATCGGCGACACCTCAAAGCCGCTCGGGCGGATTCACGCGCACCGACTGCATGTCGATTCCGGCACTGTGGCCGTGGGCGATACGGTTCACCTGACGGTCGACGCAGGCCGGCGCGATCGCATCCGCGCCAACCACAGCGCGACCCACCTGCTGCACGCGGCACTGCGCGAACGGCTTGGCGCGCATGTTACGCAGAAAGGCAGCCTCGTCGCCGAAGACAGGCTGCGTTTCGACTTTTCGCACCCCGATGCGTTGACCGCCGACCAGATTGCTGCGGTGGAAGCCGATGTGAACGCGCAGATTCGAGCCAATGGCGAGGTCGCAACCCGGCTGATGACACCCGAAGACGCGATTGCAGCGGGCGCTATGGCCCTGTTCGGCGAGAAATATGGCGACGAGGTCCGCGTCTTGTCGATGGGCGGCCGCGACCAGGCGAGCTATTCGGTTGAACTGTGCGGCGGCACCCATGTCAGCGCGCTGGGCGACATCGCCCTGTTCAAGATCACCGGCGAAAGCGCGGTCGCCAGCGGTGTAAGGCGTATCGAAGCGCTGACCGGGGAAGCAGCGAGGCGTTGGCTATCCGATAGGGAAGAGGCGCTGAAATCCGTCGCGGCCACGTTGCGCACCACGCCGGAAGACGTACCGTCGCGCGTTTCCGCGCTGACTGATCAGGTCCGCAAGCTCGAACGCGAACTGGCGGAAGCGAAAAAGGCGCTGGCGTTGGGCGGTGGCGGTGGAACAGTCCGTTCCGGACCGGAGGATATTGGCGGAACCGCTTTTATAGGTCAGGTGATCGAGGGGCTGGATGCGAAGGAGCTTCGCGGCCTGATCGACGAAAACAAGAAAGCGCTCGGGTCCGGTGTCTCTGCAATCATCGCGGTCAGCGATGGCCGGGCTTCGATCGCAGCAGGCGTGACCGACGATCTCACTGACCGGTTCAACGCGGTCGACCTTGTTCGTGCCGGCGTCGAGGCGCTGGGCGGCAAGGGCGGAGGCGGCAGGCCCGACATGGCGCAGGGCGGCGGACCCGATGGACAAAATGCAACGGCAGCACTGGACGCCGTGCGGGCTGCTCTAGCCGGTTAGCAACCCGATTTCACGCAAACGTTCGCGTAGATAGTCATTTGCACTGATCGCTTCGCAGCGGCGCGGATCGGCGTCACTTATGCATTGCGGCAGCGGATCGATGATGAAATCCGGCCTCAGGTGCAGAAAAAAGGGCATCGAGTAGCGCGACATGCCTCGCCGTTCCGAGCTGGGATTGATCACCCTGTGCGTCGTTGAAGGAAGGACATGATTGGTAAGCCGTTGCAGCATGTCGCCGATATTGACGACGAGCGCACCCTCTGGCGGATCGATGTCGAGCCAGTTGCCGCTCCGGTCGCGCAACTGAAGCCCCGCCTCCTCCGCGCCAAGCAGAAGAGTGATGAGGTTGATGTCCTCGTGGGCGCCAGCCCGGACCGCGCCATCCGAGCCCACTCCCGGCGCGAGCGGTGGATAATGGAGGAGGCGCAAGATGCTGTTTCCCTCATGTGTCGGTCCCTCGAACCATGTGGGAGAGAGGCCGAGGTCGCGTGCGATGGCGCTGAGCAGCGTCGCACCGATACGCTCGAACTCGGCATATAGGCGAGTGAAACAGCCCCGGAAGCCGGGCAGTTCGTTCGGCCAAATATTGAGCGGCATATCGCGCGGCATCGTCCCACCATCACCGGGTTCACGACCGACATGCCAGAATTCCTTCAGGTCGCTATGGATGGCGCCCTTTGCCGTTTCGCTGCGGAATGGTGTGTATCCCCGCTGCCCGACGCCGCCAGGGAGGCGATAGGCGTCCTTGACTGCATCTGGCAGTGCGAACAACGCTGCCGTCAGAGTCCATGCCTCTCGTAGAACGCTCTCGTCGATCCTGTGATCGCGGATGATCGCAAACCCGAAGCGGCGAAAACTGTGACCCAGCGCCTTTGCGAACCCGGCGAAATCCAGCTCGCCGCGCTTCAGGGAAAGGACCGGAATCACAGTGCAATCTTTGCTCATCACATGGTTCTAGTGGTCCGGCAGACGCCTGTCATTCACAAGCGCGGAAGGGTTGATCTATCCCCATATACAGTGCAACTGCCTATCCGTATTCTGAAAGGCGAAGGGGAAGGACCGCATGAACTATTGGCTGATGAAGTCGGAACCCGACTGCTTTTCATGGGATGATCTCGTCGCCAAGGGTCGCGCCGAATGGGACGGCGTGCGAAACCATCTCGCCCAATCGCACATGAAGGCAATGAAGAAGGGCGATCGCGCACTGTTCTATCACAGCAATATCGGCCTGGAAGTCGTCGGTATCATGGAAATCGTGGGCGAGGCTTCGCCGGATTCGACCGACGATACGGGCCGCTGGATCGCCGTGGATGTGGAAGCGCGGGAAAAGCTGCCCGAGAGTGTGACGCTCAAGACAATGAAAGCCGATCCCGCGCTTGCCGATATGGTGATGATCCGCCAGTCGCGTCTTTCCGTCTCTCCGGTAACCGAGTCCCAATACAAGCACATCCTTGCGCTTGGTGGTCTCTAGTTAAAAGCACGACCCTCAGATCGAACACTGCCGATCTTTCAAGAAAAGCTATCCAAAGAGACTAAGGTAAGCCATTGCAGGACCGCCGAGAGAAACAGCGGCTGCAAATAATGTGAACGGAATATCCGATAATGTCTTCATATAAAGCTCCTGCAAACCTGGTTTTTATTTCCTTCGGTTTGTGCGCGAGCATATGGGGTCGCCAGATAAGCTGCCCTAATGCAAAGGAACATTAGCCAATTGCAGGAAATGCAATCCTTTCTCGTCCGGCCGGATTTTGCTTGCCGTTGATGTCAGACCGATAGAAACAATCACCATGCCTCCGGACCTTCAATTCCATGACGATAATCCCGTGCTGACATCGGCTGCCGAAAGGCTCTCTCGAAATTACGTCGAGAATGGGCCGATGCCGCATCTTCAGATGCTGGTCTCGGTCGATGAAAGGGTCGTTCTGGATCACGTCTCCGGCGAAGCGAGAGCTGACGGAGAGCCCCTCCAGCGCGACGCGTTGTTTCGCATCGCCTCCATGACCAAACCGCTGGTAACAGCAGCCTTTCTCACGCTGGTCGAGGCCGGGCGCGTTTCGCTCGAAACGCCGCTCGCTACCATCATTCCGGAATTTTCGGAAATGAGGCTCTGGGACGGAAACGTAGATAAGGACGGCCAGCCTACCCATGGCAATAGGGTTGAGCGGCCGATTACCCTCTACGACCTGCTCCGCCACAGTGCGGGCTTCAGCTACAGCATCCATCGGGCATCTGCACTGGATGCGATTTACGGGGCGCTGCAGCTCGACAATTTTCAACACAAGCGGACCGCCGCAGAATACGCCTCTCAAATCGCTGCGCTGCCGCTGCTCTATCCGCCGGGCGAACGCTTTCATTATTCCATTGCGACAGACCTGCTCGGCGTGGTTATCGAGAGGGTAGCGGGGGAGGGGCTTGATGCCTTTCTGGCCGATACATTGCTCGATCCCCTCGGCATGATCGATACCGCATTCGTTGTTTCGGCTGACAAGCAGGACAGGCTCGTCGATGCGTGGATGCTCGATGAAACCGGAGCGCCGACGGTTTATGACAGGGGGGAGCAGAGCCGCTGGCGGGTGGAACCGAAGTTCTTTTCGGCGGGCGGAGGCCTCGTATCGACTGCGGCTGATTATCACCGGTTTTTGCGCATGCTGATGCACGGCGGTGAGCGGGAGGGGAGGCAGATATTGGCGCCCGGTACGGTCGCGCTGATGCTGCGCAATCATCTTCCCGGCGGTGGCGATCTTGTAGCCGAACGCTCGGTGCCTCTCTCGGAAACATCTCTGCCGGGTATCGGAATGGGGCTTGGCGGCGCCATCGTTCTCGACAGCACAGAAACTCAGGCGCCTGGCTCCCCGGGCACCTATCTCTGGGGCGGAATGCTGTCCACAGGTTTCTTTCTCGATCCCGCCCGGAGGATTATCGGACTGATAATGACACAACTCATGCCGTCCGGATCGACTGAGCTTCGTGAGGATTTTCGCCGGGCAGTATATGGTGCCTTGCCGCCTTCTTCCGGAAATGCCCCAAAATGCCGGATGACATGACATCGGCGGAAACGGTGGCAACCGATCTGCATCAGGAGGATCCCGCTGGACGCGTCGCGGCCCTGTTCAATCTGCTCGATGTCCGGGAAGTTGGGGAACGGCGCTTTACAGGATTGCGCAAACATGGCGGAGTCGGGCGCGTCTATGGAGGCCAGGTCGTGGCCCAGGCGCTTGCCGCCGCGTCCCAGACCGTGGAGCCCGATCGGCTGGTCCACTCGCTCCATGCCTATTTCCTTCGGGGAGGCAGCGAAGATCACGAGATCGAGTTTCAGGTTGAGGCCGATTTCGACGGTGGAAGCTTTTCCAACCGTCGCGTCATCGCGCTTCAACAGGGAAAGGTTATCTTCAACCTGGCCGCATCATTTCACGTCACCGAACCCGGCCATCACCACCAGGACCACATGCCGGACGTCGCGGAGCCAGACGACCT
>JBFXHW010000098.1:0-9060 GCA_050176605.1 Sphingobium sp.
CGTGGGCGGAGGCATATTGTCGATCGTGCCGGGGGAGGCGTCGATCGCAGTCTGGTCGCCGGGACTGAACGCCGCGGGCAATTCGATGCTCGGCACGATGGCGCTGGAGTTGCTGGCCGAGGCAACGGGCTGGTCGGTGTTCAGTTCGCGACGGAGCGGAGCGTGACAGCGAGCAGTTCAGGAAGGGGAAAGGCGTAATGGCCGACCCGTCGATGTCTTCGCCGCTTTGCGGTCGCTTGTGAATAATGTCTGTTCCGGAGAATTTCTTGCATTCGTCCCGCTCCGCCAATCGGGAACATCATTGGGACGCGCTGCGTGCCCTGCTGATGCTGCTTGGTCTTCCCTATCATGTGGCGCTGACCTACCGCACAGGCGAGGTCTGGATCGTCAATGCGCATGAGGGTGTCCCGCTGATGGCTGGGTTCGCGGCGTTCATTCACCTCTTCCGCATGCCCGCCTTCTTTGTCATCGCAGGTTATTTCAGCGCGCTTCTGCTGTCTCGCCGCCCGGCGGGCGATTGGTTGCGCGGAAGGATGAGGCGGCTGGCCATCCCGCTATTCGTTGCATTGCTGACGCTCAATCCGCTGCTCAATTACGCCTGCGAGCTGTCCAACTTTTCGCCGGACGATGCGGCGCGATCCTGGTTGCTCAACAGCAGCACGTCGGGCGGATACTGGATCAGGCACCTCTGGTTCCTCATTGTCCTTCTCTATTTTTCGGCGGCGGTCGCGGCGCTGGTGGCCATCCATCCCGGCCGGGCGCACTGGCGCATGAAGCCACGAAGCGACGGATGGGCGGCGCGCCATTTCGTATCGATCTGGTTCACACTGTCGATCCTGATCGCCGCGTGGGAAGCGGTTTCCATTGAGTTGTTCTACATGGCCGGGCTTGCGACAAACCTGCCTCAGCAGGTCCTCCGTCTCGACGAAACACTTCAATATCTGCCTTATTTCATCTTGGGCCTGTTGCTGGCTCGCGCCCCGCTCTTTGGAGCGAGGCTTTATCGCCTGCATCCGGCAATGGTGATCGCGGCAGTGATCTTCGCCGGGCTTTCGCTGCTCTATTCCAAAATGCTGTGGCCGCCCTATGGCCGTTTTCTGGAGACGATGGCAGCGTTGTGCCTGATCCAGCCGATATTGGCAGTGTTGCGCCATTTTGCCGCTCGCCCCAGCAAGGCGGTACGGCAACTCGTGGACGGATCCTTCGTCGTCTATCTGTTCCACCTGCCGATCCTGTGCGGACTGGTGGTGCTGTTCATACCGCTGGCCGTTCCTGTCTGGCTGAAGGCGGTGCTTGTTTTGATCCTGACGTCGCTGCTTTCCTGGCTGGCATGGGAAATCGTCTCGCGGGTCCCGCTGCTGCGGCTGGCCTACGACGGGATAGTCATGCGTCGCCAGCGCCGGCCGGCAGCGCGTTTGGCGACTATTTGAGCAGCACCAACTCCTCGGCCATGCTCGGGTGCAGAGCCACGGTGTCGTCGAACGCCTGTTTGGTGAGGCCCGCCTTCACTGCGACTGCGGCGGCCTGCAATATTTCCGGCGCGTCCGGGCCGATCATGTGCAGGCCGACGACGCGGTCGTTGGCGGCATCGCATATCATCTTGTAGAGACTGCGTTCCTCGCGTCCGGCCAGGACATTCTTCATTGCCCGGAAATCGGAGGTATAAATCTTGACCGAACCGAGCGTGTTGCGCGCCTGCGATTCCGTCATGCCGACGCCGGCCATGGGTGGATGGCTGAATACGGCAGATGGAATGCAATTATAGTCCACGGTACGGGGATTTTCGCCGAACACCGTGTCGGCGAACGCATGGCCTTCGCGGATTGCCACCGGAGTCAGCTGCACGCGGTCAGTCACATCGCCTACCGCATAAATGCCCGGCACATTGGTGCGGTTATACTCGTCAACCTTCACGGCACCATTGTCGGCCAGTGCCACACCAACCTCTTCAAGGCCCAATCCCCCCGTATTGGGATTGCGACCGGTGGCGAACAGCAAAAGGTCGCAATTGATCGGATCGGCATTCTTCATGTGTACGGTCAGTGAACCGTCTTCCTGCTTCTCGATCCGTTCGAATGGCGCATTGAAGATGAAATTGATGCCCTTCGACATGCTGATCTGAAGCAGGCGATCGCGTATCTGCTCGTCATAGCCGCGCAGGATTGTGCCAGACCGGTTGACGATCGTGACGCGGCAGGAAAATTCGTTGAAGATGCCCGCGAATTCGTTGGCGATATAACCGCCTCCCGCGATTACAACCCTATTGGGCATTTGCTCGAGATGAAAGACCTCGTTCGACGTGATGCCATGTTCGGCGCCTGGAATGTCCGGGATGGCCGGCCAGGCTCCTGTCGCGATGAGGATATTCGCCGCCGATATCTTCTGACCGTCGGCTAGCGTCACCTCGTTGGCGCCGCTCACAGTCGCTCGCTGGTGAAAGGTTGTGACCTCGTGGCTGTCGAGCGTGTTCTGGTAAAGACCGTTCAGGCGATCGACGTCGGCCAGCACGTTGTCGCGCAGCGTGGGCCAGTCAAATGCGCAGTCTGGTACCTGCCAGCCGAACCGGCGGGCGTCGGCCAGATCCTCCGCGAAGTGCGCGCCATAGACGAGCATCTTTTTCGGCACGCAACCTCTGATGACGCAGGTGCCGCCGACGCGATATTCTTCGGCGATGGCGACCCGCGCGCCATGAGCGGCCGAGACTCGCGCTGCGCGCACGCCGCCCGAGCCCGCCCCGATGACGAAAAGGTCGAAATCAAAATCGCTCATCATTGCCTCGTTCTGAATAGCCCTCGTTCGCCCACCTTATGGAGCGAACCGTAACCGATGCAAAATGCATGTCCGTCATGAAAGGGATAATCAGGATGATCCCAGCGCCATCTCGATGAGGGCGGTCGTCGACGGGTCAAAGCCGGACGGACCGTCCCTTTCGATCGATTTGGCGATCTCCTTGCCGAGTTCGACGCCGAACTGATCGAAGGGATTGATGCCCATCAGGACGGCATTGGAAAAGGTGCGATGTTCATAGAAGGCAATGAGTGCGCCGAGCGATTCGGGCGTAACGTCGTCCAGCAATATGGTGGTGGAAGGACGTCCTCCGGAGTAGGCGCGCGCGGGGTCGGACGCGTTCTCACGTCCGCGCATCAGCGCGGCGCCCTGCGCGAAGCAATTGGTGAGCAGAACGCGATGATGGGCGGGATCGAGGCTATGCCCCGGCTCCTTTGCCGCTATGAACTCGACCGGAACCATCAGCGTCCCCTGATGCAGCAACTGGAATACGGCGTGCTGGGCATCGGTTCCCACGCCGCCCCAGGTGATCGGCGCGGTGGGGCCGTCGACCGGCGCTCCGTCCGTTTTTACCGATTTGCCGTTACTCTCCATCTCGAGCTGCTGAAGATAGAAGGGCAGAAGACGGAGACGCTCGTCATAGGCAAAAACGGCCCGCGTCTGGCAACCCGCCGCGCGGGAATAATATTGATCGACAAAGGCCGCGATCAGCGGAGCGTTTTCCTCGGGCGGCGAAAGCCGGAAATGCCGGTCCATTGCCGCTGCGCCCTCCAGCAAGCTCTCGAAAGCGTCCCAGCCCAGCCCGACGGCCGCCGGAAATCCGATCGACGACCAAAGCGAGTAGCGCCCGCCCACCGTCTCGCTGAAAGGCAGGATACGGGTCTGATCGACGCCCCATTCGACCGCCTTTTCCGGGGACGCTGTAAGCGCGATAACCCTGCCATAGGGATCGTCCACGCCACCGGCGATCATCCAGTTGATCGCGCTTTGTGCGTTCAGCATCGTTTCCGTTGTTGTGAAGGTCTTGGATGCGATGGCAAGCAGTGTCGCCTGCGGGTCGAAGTCTTTCACGGCCTCTTCCAGCGCGCAGCCATCGACATTAGAAACAATGGCCACGTCATAGCGTCCGGAATCGCGCCCCAGGGCGTCCATCAGCAGGTCCGGGCCCAGCGCCGATCCGCCGATGCCGACGTGCAATATGTGGCGAACGGGCCCGAACGCGCCCGCTTCTATTGCGTCGATCAGAGCACGCATGCGCGCATGCAGCGCCTTTGCAGAGGCCACGCTCTGCGCGGCGCCTTCACCACGCTCCGCCGTATGTTCGGCTGCACGGTCTTCGGTGTTGTTGATCTTTGCCCCGGCGAAAAGAGCGTCGCGCCTTCCTGCAAAATCCTGTTCGGCGGCAAGGTCGACGAATGCAGCCATCAATTCCGGCGTGATGTGGGTCTTGCTCCAGTCGAAACGCAATCCTGCTGCGTTCAGCGTCAACCTTTCGAGCCTGCCGGGATCATGATCGAAGATTTCGCGAAGGTCGGGTTCCTCGACACCGAATATGACGTTCCACTGCTGTTGCGACATGGCTTTGCTCCTGCGGAGGAAGGAAGAGGACGGAAGAAACAGGACGGATTTGCGTCGAATCGGGTCCGGAATACACGCATTTGCTTGACGTGAACACAGTCGCGCAGCAAAGCCCTTCTCCATGACAGATGAAGCAGAAACTCACGAGAAGCCGGCAGTATCCGAGACGAAGGATTTCCTCTTTTTCCTGATAAAGCTTGCGCTGTTCGTGTTCATTCTGCGCAGCTTCATCGTCGCGCCGTTCAATATTCCGTCCGAGTCCATGCTGCCGCGCCTGCTGATCGGCGACTATTTGATCGTCGGCAAATGGCCCTATGGCTATTCGCGCTATTCACTGCCGTTCAGCATTCCTCTTATTCCCGGACGCGTTTTCCCTCATACGCCTCAGCGCGGGGATGTGGTGGTGTTCAAGGCACCGGCCAATATCGAGCAGGACTGGATCAAGCGCGTGATCGGCCTGCCTGGAGATATCATAGAAGTGCGTAGCGGCACCGTGATCCTGAATGGCAAACCGATCCCGAAAGAGCGCATCGCCGATTTCGTGATTCCG
Organism: Sphingobium sp.; assembly: GCA_050176605.1. GTDB lineage: Bacteria > Pseudomonadota > Alphaproteobacteria > Sphingomonadales > Sphingomonadaceae > Sphingobium. The sequence continues at coordinate 4,916 of JBFXHW010000098.1, forward strand.
GTTACCCAGAACATGATCGACGCTACGGACGCGAAGGGCGGCGGAAGCCCGTGTTACAGCGAGGCTTTCGAGGAAGTCACGGCGGAAGGCCATTTTTGCCGCTATCCCCGGTTTCGCGAAACGCTGCCGGGCGGGAAGAGTTACAATGTTCTGGACCTCAATCCCGACGGCAGGAACGACAATTTCGCCCCCATGCTGGTGTCGGAGGGGCATGTCTTCGTGATGGGCGACAACAGGGACAATAGCGAGGACAGCCGCGTATCGGCGGAGCGCGGAGGCGTCGGCCTGTTGCCTGAACAGAATCTCGTAGGCAGGGCGCTGTTCGGGGTCTTTTCGACCGATGGCAGCGCCAACTGGTTCCTGCCCTGGACATGGTTCACTGCGGCGCGCTGGAGCCGAATCGGGGAAGGCTTTTGAGTTCTGGCTCCCGTCAGGCGTGGGTCGCCTCGCTGATCGGCCGGGAGCCCCATGATCCCGATCTCTTTACCCAGGCCCTGACACATGGAAGCGCCTCTGCCGATCATTACGAAAGGCTCGAATTTCTGGGCGACCGGGTTCTGGGCGTCGTGATCGGCGAATGGCTGTACGAGCATTATCCTGACGAGCCCGAGGGCAAGCTGTCGAATCGCTTCAACCAGATCGTTTCCGGCGATGTGTGCGCGGCCATCGCGTGCGAGATCGGGATCGGCGACCAGATGATCCTGGGCAAGCAGGCGCGCGATGACGGCGCGGCGATGAGCACCAATGTGCTGGGAGATATGATGGAGGCGGTGCTGGGGGCGCTGTTCATCGACGGCGGATTTGAAGAGGCGCGTATTCTAGTACGGCGTCTCTGGGATGGGCGCGTAGGCGGGATCGATCATGCGCCCAAGCATCCCAAGTCCGCCCTGCAGGAATGGGCAGCGGCGCACAAGCGCAAGTCGCCGGAATATGCGCTTGTCGAGCGGACCGGACCGCCTCACAATCCGCGTTTCACAGTCCGTGTCGCGATACGCAGCGTCGGCGAGGCGCAAGCGAGCGGCGCGTCCAAGCAGGAGGCCGAGACTGAAGCGGCGCGATTGCTGCTGGAGCAGCTTCCGTGAAGGGGACCGCCGTGGGTGAGGAAGAGACGCGCTGCGGAGTCGCTGCCATTTTGGGGGCACCTAACGCGGGCAAGTCGACGCTGGTCAACGCGCTGGTCGGACAGAAGGTCGCGATCACCAGTCCCAAGGCGCAGACGACGCGCACGCGTGTGCTGGGTGTCGCGCTGGCCGGGGAGACGCAGATCGTTCTCGTCGATACGCCGGGCATCTTCGCGCCGCGTCGCCGTCTTGACCGGGCTATGGTGCAGGCCGCCTGGGGAGGTATACAAGATGCCGATCTGATCGTCCTCATGGTCGACGCAAAAGCAGGACTGGGTGAAAAGGTCGAGCGGATCGTCGAAGGCCTTCGGGGACGTCCCGAGACCAAGATACTGGTCCTCAACAAGGTCGATATTGCCGACAAGGGCAAACTGTTGCAGCATGCCGAGCGCCTCAATGCCCTGATCCCTTTTACGGAAACATATTTCGTGAGCGCGTCGACTGGCGATGGTTTGGCCGAGCTGAAGGTCGCGATTGCTGCGGCGATGCCGGCTGGGCCGTGGCATTTCCCCGCGGATCAGGTTTCAAGCGCGACCGACAGGATGCTCGCCGCAGAGATCACGCGCGAGCAGCTCTACCATCAGCTTCACGCGGAGCTGCCCTATGAGGCGGCGGTCGAAACCGAGAAATATAGCGAACGGGCCGACGGGGCGATTGAAATTCACCAGCAGATACTCGTCGCGCGGGCAAGCCAGCGGGCCATCGTGCTGGGCAAGGGGGGACAGCGCTTGAAGGAAATAGGCTCGAAAGCGCGGGCCGAGCTATCGTCTCTCCTTGATTGCCCGGTCCATCTTTATCTCCATGTAAAGGTCAAGGAAGGATGGGACGAGGACCGTTTCGTTTATCGCGATATCGGGCTGGACTGGGTGGAGTGAGTCTGCCTCAATCGATCGTATAGGGCACGACGTCGCGATTATCCGGATCGACCCGGATCGGCCGATCGGTGGGCGGAAAAGCCCTTTGGTCGCATGACTGGCGGGGACACAGCCGGCAGGTGACCCCTATGGGAGTTGCTGCTGCTTCGTCGTGCAGCTGCAGGCCGTCGGCATATATGAAGTTCGCCGCGTGCTCGATTTCGCATCCTAGAGCGACAGCGTAGCGGCGAGGCGCGCGGGCAAAACTGCCGGACGGCTTCACGAGCCCCTTGGCCATCGACACATAGCGGACGCCATCGGGTGTTTCGCCGAGCTGGGTCAGGATCCGGTCCGGTATCGCAACGGCTTCATGTACGATCCAGAGCGGGCAGGCGCCTCCGAAACGGGCGAACTGAAGGCGCGTTGCGCTGTGGCGCTTGGTGATATTGCCCGCCATGTCGACGCGGCAGAAGAAGAAGGGAATGCCGCGCATGCCAGGCCGCTGGAGCGTCGAGAGCCGGTGGCAGGCCTGCTCGAAGCTGACGCCGAATTGTCGCGCGAGCCGGTCGATGTCATGGCGGACCGAACGCGCGGCGTCGCGGAAGGCGGCATAGGGCATCATCAACGCGCCCGCTGCATAATTGGCTAGCCCTACCGCGAGCAGCCTGTCCGCGCCCGGCACCGGGAAGGCGGCGCCCGCAACGATGGCATCGATATGATTGCGGGCGGAAAGATGCATCAATTGATGCGCGAGGAGGAATTTGCGGGTCTCTGGCGGGTTGGCGGCATTCACGAAGAGAGAATTGCTCGTGCCGTCAAATCGCCGCATCAGGTTCGAGCGGCTCTCGTCGACGACGGCGGACGTCCCATGGCGTTCAGCGAGCGCGGAGATGAGATCTGCCTCGCCGATCCGGTCGTCAGGGCAAATCTCGGCCCGCAGCGCCTCCGCAACACAATCCAGTTCATGGACATAGTTGCCGTTGTCGTGAAACCAGTCGCGTACCATCTCCCATGGCATGCGGGCCTGTGGCGCCATGTCGTTGGCAATCGCTTCCTCCACCATGTTGAGCCGTTCGTTGGTCTGCCGAAAGGCTCGGTGAAGGTCGACATAGCGCGCTGCGAATTCGGGGAACTGGAGGTGCAGCTTCTCGATCCGTTCCGGTTCCAGCGGGTCGCCCGTCACGTCCGGCTGAGCAAGGGCATGCACGAAAGCTCCGAGAAGCTGTTCGCCCTCGCGATCGTCGAATGACGCCCAGTCGATCGGATAGGCGGCGGCCAGCGAAGCCTTTACCTTGGCGGTCAGCGGTCTGTCGTCATTTTCGAGCTGCGACAGATAGGAGACCGATATGCCGAGGACGCCGGCCATGGCGGCTTGATCCATCCGTTGATCGAGACGGAGTTGCCGAAGCCTGCTACCGACGAAAAGTCTGTTGCCCCTTGCCATCTCTTCTCCATATTTTGCAAAATTGCCTTTTGCAAATTTGCAAATTCACATTTGCACTTCCAGTCCGGGCCTGAAAAGAGCAGCATCCCGGCCGCAAAGGCTGGATGCGCGGGAGATCATATGACGAAAATGGCGATTATCGAGCGGCTGGAGCAGAAGCGCGATGCAGCAAAGCTCGGCGGCGGCGAGAAGCGCATAGCCGCCCAGCATGCCAAGGGTCGCCTTACTGCGCGCGAGCGGCTCGACGTTCTGCTGGATCAGGGCAGTTTTGAGGAGCTCGACATGTATGTCGAGCATAATTGCACCGATTTCGGAATGGACGAAAACCATGTGCCTGGCGACGGTGTCGTGACCGGCTCCGGTACGATCAACGGCCGTCTGGTTTTTGTCTTCAGTCAGGACTTCACAGTATTCGGCGGTTCGCTTTCGGAACGGCACGCGCAGAAGATCTGCAAGATCATGGACATGGCGATGAAGGTGGGCACGCCGGTCATCGGGCTCAACGACAGCGGCGGCGCCCGCATTCAGGAGGGCGTGGCGTCGCTCGGTGGCTATGCCGAGGTTTTCCAGCGCAATGTGTTGGCCAGCGGTGTCATACCCCAGATCAGCCTGATCATGGGCCCTTGCGCGGGCGGTGCCGTCTATTCCCCGGCCATGACCGACTTCATCGTTATGGTGAAGGACAGCAGCTACATGTTCGTCACAGGCCCCGACGTGGTGAAGACC
>JBFXHW010000099.1:0-9018 GCA_050176605.1 Sphingobium sp.
AGTCACGCCCGCCAGCTACAGAGCCTTGGGTGACGCTGCCGGTGTGGATCGCGGCACACTGGTCTATCCGTTGCGCGAAACCAGCGGCGCGAGGAATCAAAATTCACAGAGAGCGGAGCCTGGAAAGTCGACGTCAACGATCCAGGCGATTACTCAGCCGCGGCTCCGTGCGCCTCATGTCTTTTATTATAACGAAAGCCGATCCAGAGAACCGCGAGCGCGAGGAGTTGCAGCAGCAGCGGCTGCAACGAGGGGAAGATGCCCAGCACTGATAACCTCGGCACAAGCGCCACCGGCGTGATGTCGATGAGGCCAGCCTCCTGAAGCGCCGCGGTCCCCTTTCCAGCGAGAACCACCGCGAGAACGGCGACGAGGATCGAGCTGTAGGCGAAGAATTTCCCGATCGGCAGCGCGCGGCTGTAGCGGAGCATCGCCCAGGCGACTACCGCAAGCACCGCAACGGCGGTTGCTGCGCCCGCAGCGATCACGCTGCCGCGTCCCTGCGCTGCGAGCGCCGCGAAGAAGAGGATCGTCTCGAACGCCTCGCGGTAGACCACGAGGAAAGCGAGGCCGAACAGGAACCACGCCGAACGGCGCGACAGCGCCTTGCCCAGCGCTTTGTGGATATAGCGTTGCCAGTTCTCGGCCTGCGACTTGCCGTGCATCCAGATCCCGACTGAAACCAGCACGACGGCCGCAAAAAGCGAGCCGAAGCCCTCGGTCAGCTCGCGGCTCGCGCCACTGATCGCGATCGCGTAGGTGGCGACCGCCCAAGTCGCACCGCCGGCGGCAAGCGCCGCGATCCACCCGCCATGGACATAGGGAAGTACCTCGGGACGATCCGCCTTGCGCAGGAACGCGATCATCGCAACGACGATGAGCAGGGCCTCGAGACCCTCGCGCAGCAGGATCGTGAGCGCCCCGATGAATGTCGAGGCATCGCTCGCCGCGTTGGGCGAAAGCACGGTTTCGGCGTCCGCGAACAGACTCTCGATCACGGCCGCTTTCCCGGCAAGGACTTCCGGGGGCACATCGCGTCCAATCGCGGTCCGGAATTCGCCCATCGCGCCTTCGATGCGCGCCATCAGCGTCGCGTCGCGCGCGGTCAGGATCGGCTCCAGCGGCTCGAACCCGTCGAGATAGGCGGAAAGCGCGAGGCGCTCGGCATTGCGCTTGTCCCCTGCACGATAGGCGGCGAGGCTCTGCGCAAGCCGTTCGCGCGCGACCGTAAGCGAGGCGGGAGTGGCCGCGTTCAGCGCCTGCGGGTTGGCACGCAGATAGGCGATGATGGCATTCGCCTTGTCCTGCCCGATCGCCCGGCCGAGTGCGTCGGGCGTCATGCTGGTGAAGGTCTTAAGATCGGGAAAGCGCTGGCGCGCAGCCGGGTCGTCCTTCCAGATGCGCTCGCCGGCAGCGACATCCTTGAAGGCGAAGCCGCCCACATAGGTCGCGAGCGCCCAGCGATCTTCGGACGGCAGATGCGCGAAACTCTGCATGGCCGTACCGTCCAGCCCCTGGTCGATCACCTGATAGAGGGCGAACAGGCTGCGTTTGCGCGCACGCTCGGCATCGGTGAAGGCGATCGGGGGCGGATCCAGCCCTGCGGCCTGCGGACCGTGTCCATCGCCCTTGATACCATGGCAGCTGGCGCAGTTTTCCGCGTAGAGCGCCGCGCCACGGGCCGGATCCGGCGACTTGGCTGGCGCGAGCGGCACCGGATAGGCGGCAAGCAGGTCGCTCGCGAGCGAACGCGCCTTCTGCGCGACAAGATCGGGCGCCGCCTTGGAGCCGATCGCGGCCTGAAGGCTCTCCGCTTCCGCGACCAGACGGGCGCGCTCTGGTTTTCCAGGAAGGGCTGCAAGGCCGCTCCGGATCGTCGCGGAGAATTCGGTCATCTCGGCATATTCCGCCGTGCTGGTGACGCGCCCGTTCGAAACCGCGCCAGCATAATCGACGGCCACATAGTCGAGCAGCCGCCACACGGTCTGGACTTCACCGGCTTCGGCCCGCGCGGAGGTTGGATTCAGCACGATAACGCCAAGGACGGCGAGAAGAACGGTGAGCGAACGAAGATGGAAGAGGACGGCCACGCATTATACTCCGAAAATCAGGTCGCCTGCGCCAGTTCGCGCAGTTCGGCGCGCGCGCCGCCGAGGATCTCGTAGGCGGAATGAAGGAAGAGCACCGCGATCACGGCGGCGACCGTCAGATCGGGCCAGGCGCTGCCCGTCCAGGCGACGAGGCCCGCGGCCACGATCACAGCAACATTGGCGAACGCATCGTTGCGGCTGAACAGCCAGACAGCACGCACATTGGCATCACCTTCCCGGAAGCGCGACAGCACGAACGCCGAAGCGACGTTCACGATGAGCGCGACGAGGCCAAGGCCGCCCATCAGGTCGGCGTCGGGAGCCACCGCGGTCAACGCACGCAAAAGCGCTACCCCGATCACGCCGAGACCCAGCGTGAGGAGAAATATGCCCTGAACGAGCGCAACTCGGGCGCGCGCCGCCGCAGTCCAGCCAAGCGCAATCAGGCCAACAAGTGTGATCGTTCCGTCGCCGATGAAATCGAGCGAATCGGCCTTGAGCGCTTGGCTGTCGGCTATGAACCCGCCGACGATCTCGCAAGCGCCGAAGCCGAGGTTGAGCAGCACGACGATCCAGAGCGCACGGCGATAAGCCGGATCTTTCTCCGCCCGCACGCTGTCGCCGGTGCAGCCACAGCCGCCTGCCTGATCCGAGTCTGCCATGCGCTGCTTCTACAACCTCCAGTAACTGGAGAAGCAAGGGTTTTTGCAATTGGTTCGCGTTATACCAACCCGGGAGTGATAATCCGAAAGAGGCTGATTGCACCTGTGGGCGTCTGGATCATGCATTGAGGTGTCGCTGGCGAGCGCGATAGTCCGGCCAGGATCGCCTCGATTGCACCGTCCACATTGGGCTGGGTATCGGCCACCCCATCCAGGCGCTGGACCGTCAGCCGAAACAGCGCCCGCATCGCAACCGACGGCTGCCGAGCATAGTCGGCGATATGGAGTTCACCGCCCGGCCTGAGCGCCGCCGCCATGGCCGCCAGCCCGCTCTGCTTTCCGGCGATCGGAACCTGATGGAAGACGAGGCTTGATACCGCCTTGTCGAAGCGTTCGCCAAAGTTAGCGACATCGCTTGCGAAGCCTTGTCGCCATTCGATGTCGACGCCCGCTTTCGTCGCCTTTGCCGCGGCACGACCGAGCACCTCCGGATCGGGATCGAGCCCGATGATCCGTGCGCATGGCGCCTTTTGCTTCATCAAGATTGCAAAGCTGCCCGTGCCGCAGCCAACATCGATGATGGTTTCGCAAGATTGCGGTGCTACCTGATCGAGCAGCGCCGAGCGCCATGCGCTCTCGCGGGTCAGCAGCCTTATGGCCAGATCATAGACACCCGTCAGGCGGGAATATCCAAGCGCGGGCGTGAACGGTTTCGGTGCGGACGAAGATTCTCTGGCTCGCGACATCCGTGCATTCTACAATCTCCAGTAACTGGAGGATCAAGTAGTATGATAAAGCGACTGGCAATTGGCGACCTGGCCCGGCAAACCGGCACCAAGGTCAACACCGTTCGCTTCTATGAGGATATTGGCCTGCTCCCGCGCGCCGCCCGCACGGCATCAGGTCGGCGAACCTACAGAGCTTCAGACGTTCGGCGGCTCGCTTTCGTCCGGCAAGGCCGCAGGCTCGGCTTCTCTGTCGAGGAGATCCGTTCGCTCCTTGCGCTTGCCGACGAGCCGGAACGCGATTGTGCAGAAGCTGCGGCAATTGCCCGCCAGCACCTTCGGGATATCGAGATGCGCATCGCACGGCTCGAGACCTTGCGTGATGCGCTGGCGGACGTCGCCGTTTCCTGCGAGGGCGGCCGAGCCCGCGACTGCCGGGTGATCGAAGCCATTGCCGGCGCGGAATTGCCTGCCGAGGCTTGAGCCAGAGAGGATATGTTGAGCCTTGCGGCTGAGCAGGGCATGATCGATCCGTCACCACTGCTCATTACGCCCATGTAGTTGGCAGGCATTGGTTTTTCCTTTTGCGCTGAGCACTATCATGCGCCGCCGCAGCGGAATCGAACCCTCGCTAACGCGGACCATCCGAACTTGACGCAAGCTGGCGAGAAGCAGACAATATTCGCATGAGACGAGCACTCAGAGTCGTGCTGGTCATAGCTGCCCTGCTTGGGCTTTTCGGGCAAACGGTCCCAGTTTCAGCAAGCCCCGCCTTGGCAGCTATTGAGTCTACAGCGTCGCCGGTGATGTCGGCGGACTGCCTTGGAATGATGCAAGGCAGGAGCGACGATTCGGTTCCCTGCGATCAGATGACGCTTGCCTGCATTGTCGGCATGGGTTGCGCCATGCCGTACACATTCGATGTCGGGGAGCCTGTGGTTGCAGAAGCCATCGCCGCCATCGGCGTTCCGGCGTGGCCTTCTACGCCGTCAATGAAGGGACGATCGGTCCCGACCGAGCCCCACCCGCCGAACACCTTGGCCTGATCATTCGCTGGGCGAAGCCTTCCGGAAGCCGAACTGCGCAAAGCGCATCTCCTGCCCCGGCATGGGGCCGCCCGAGACAATCTCAGGTCAAGGAGAAGTTCCATGAAAACTCTTATCTTCGGTGCGGCTGTGGCCGCATTTGCAATGCTCGCCGCAGCACCGGCGCCAGCATCGGCGCAGGCGGACGCCGCGAAACTGGCCACCATCAAATGCGTGTGGTCCCAGGATCCTGGCCCGCGTGCGCCGCTGCGCCGGGTCTGCAAGAAGGTCGCCGACCCGCGCGATCAGATGACAGGGGTCGGCGGACCGGAATGCGATCCGGCCTATACAGGCAAGACCGGCCGCTATGTGTGGCGGTCGCGGCCACAATATGGTCCGCGTGCGCCGTTGCAGGCACCGGTCCGCGTTTGGGTCGACGGGACCGATGTCTGCTGATGGCGTGATGGACGGCAGGGCGCGAACTGCCTCGCCGTCCACCATGGATCGGCGAACATTGCGTGTTCCGAACTTCGGAGTTCTTCGGGAGGCGCTTTTCGGCTCCTCCCGGAGCCTTCGGTGTCCAACTACTGTTTCTGGACGGCCGTCACCTCACCGGCGTTGCCGTTAAGCGCCAGGTCGAAAGTAACCTTGTCGCCGACCTTCACGCTGTCGAGCAGTTCGGGTTTCGCCTTGAACGCCATTGTCATCGCCGGCCAGTCGGCTTCCGCAATGGGGCCATGGTCGAGCGTGATCGTCCCCGCGGACTTGTCGACCGCCGTCACCGTCCCGGTGCCCTTGGCCATCTTCGCGGCACCTGCCATGGGCATCTCCATATTCCCCACGTCGCCTGACATATTACTGGCCATGGCGTCCATCTTGCCGGTCGCTTCGGCAGGCGCATTGGCTGCCGCGTCGTCGGTTTCGGCTTTCTGACCGCAGGCGGCGAGCAGCGCCGCAAGGCCAAGCATCGCCGCGAGTGTGAGAGGTTTCATCGTTTTCTCCTTCAGTGTTGATCGGGTTGAGGGTTGGGTTTGGCATTTCGCTGCCGCATCAGCAGATAGGCGGCGGGGATGACGAACATGGAAAGCAGCGGCGCGGTCAGCATGCCGCCGACCATCGGCGCGGCGATCCGGCTCATCACTTCCGAGCCCGCGCCCGAACCGATGAAGATCGGCAGCAGGCCGGCGATGATCACGGCGACCGTCATCGCCTTGGGGCGTACACGCAGCAGCGCCCCCTCGCGCACCGCTGTTGCGACCTGCTCCGCCGTCGGATTTTCACCGCGATCCGCCAGGGCACTCTTGAGATAGATGAGCATGACGACCCCGAATTCGGCGGCGACCCCTGCGAGCGCGATGAACCCGACTCCCGTCGCAACCGACTGATGGTATCCAAGCAGGTAGAGGAGCCAGAAGCCGCCGGTGAGCGCGAACGGCAGCGTGCCCATGATGAGCGCGGCCTCATCGAGCCGTCCGAAGGTCATGAACAGCAGCACGAAGATGATCGCGAGCGTGGCGGGTATGACGATTTTCAGCCGTTCGGTTGCGCGTTCCAGATATTCGAACTGACCCGACCAGGCGATCGAGACGCCGGGCGAGAGTTTGACATCCTTCGCCACCGCAGCCCTGAGATCATCGACAACCGAGGCGAGGTCACGTCCGCGCACATCGACATAGACCCAGGTCGAGAGCCGGCCGTTCTCGGTCTTCAGCATGGGTGGCCCATCGCTCACCTTGAGCCCAGCCACGGTACCGAGTGTGATCTGCTGACCCGAAGGCGTGAGGATGGGCAATGCCCGCAGTTCCTCGAGGCTGTCCCGGATTTCGCGGGGATAGCGCACGTTGATCGGATAGCGCGCCAGCCCTTCGACCGTCTGGCCGACATTTTCGCCGCCGATCGCGCCCGAGACGATTTCCTGCACATCGGCGATGTTAAGAGAGAAGCGGGCCGCAGCGGCGCGGTCGATGGTCACATCGACATAGCGCCCCCCGGTCAGTCGCTCGGCAAGGGCAGAACTGACGCCAGGCGTCTTTTTGGCTACCGTCTCTACATCATGGGCAATGCGATCGAGCTCGGCAAGATCGGGACCGGACACCTTGACCCCGATCGGACTCTTGATGCCGGTTGCGAGCATGTCGATGCGGTTGCGGATCGGCGGGATCCAGATATTGGCAAGGCCGGGCACCTTCACCACACGGTCCAACTCGTCGACCAGCTTTTCAGGCGTCATCCCCGGCCGCCACTCCTCGCGCGGTTTGAAGCGAATAGTGGTCTCGAACATTTCGAGCGGGGCGGGATCGGTCGCGCTCTCGGCGCGCCCCGCCTTGCCGAACACGCTTTCCACTTCAGGCACGCTCTTGATCATCCGGTCGGTCTGCTGGAGCAGCGCGGATGCCTTGGCGGCGGACAGGCCCGGCAGTGCCGATGGCATGTAGAGCAAATCGCCTTCGTTCATCGCCGGCAGAAATTCGCCGCCGAGACGCGAAAGCGGCCAGGCCGTGGTCGCGAGAACCAGCGCGGCGATGATGAGCGTTGCCTTGGGCCGTCTCAGAACCCAATCGATCGCCGGGCGATAGGCGCGTGTCAGAACCCGGTTGACCGGATTGGCCTGTTCGGACGGGATTTTCCCTCGGATCAGCCAGCCCATCAGCACCGGCACCAGCGTAGCCGACAGGATCGCGGCGGCGGCCATCGCATAGGTCTTGGTGAAGGCGAGCGGCGAAAACAGCCGCCCCTCCTGCGCTTGGAGCGTGAATATCGGCACGAAGGACAGGGTGATGATCAGGAGTGAGAAGAACAGCGCCGGGCCAACCTCCATCGCGGCTTCGGTAATGACGATCCAGCGCTTCGTTCCATCAAGATGTTCGTCCGGATGATCGGCCTCCCAGCGCTCGATCTTCTTGTGCGCGTTCTCGATCATCACGATCGCGGCATCGACCATCGCGCCGATCGCGATGGCGATGCCGCCCAGCGACATGATATTGGCATTAACGCCCTGGAAGCGCATCACGATGAAGGCGGCGAGCACACCCAAGGGCAAGGTCACGATCGCTACCAGGGCAGAGCGCACGTGCCAGAGAAACAATGCGCAGACCAGCGCAACCACGACGAACTCCTCGGCAAGCTTGTGCGTCAGATTCTCGATGGCATGGTCGATGAGCTGCGAGCGGTCATAGGTGGTGACGATCTCGACGCCGGGTGGCAGGCTCTTCTTCAAGTCGTTGAGTTTCGCCTCCACGGTCGCAATCGCACTGCGAGCGTCCGCGCCCTGGCGCAATACGATGATGCCGCCGGCCACTTCGCCCTCGCCATCGAGCTCGGCGATACCGCGCCGAATTTCAGGTCCGATCTGGATGGTGGCGACATCGCCTAGCGTCACGGGCACGCCGCCGGCGGCCGTGCGCAGCGGGATGGCGCGGAAGTCGTCGAGCGATTGCAGATAGCCCGAGGCGCGGACCATATATTCGGCCTCGGCCAGTTCGAGGACCGAGCCGCCCGTTTCCTGATTGGCGCGCCGGATCGCTTCGACAGCCTGGCCGTGGGTGATGCCGTAGCCGGCCAGCTTCACCGGATCGAGCACCACCTGATACTGCTTCACCATGCCGCCGACGCTGGCGACCTCGGCGATGCCGGGAATGGTTTTCAGTTCATAGCGAAGGAACCAGTCCTGCAGGGAGCGGAGCTGGGACAGATCATTGCGTCCCGTCCGATCGACCAGCGCATATTCATAGATCCAGCCAACGCCGGTCGCATCGGGGCCGATGGCGCTTTTGGCCGTCTCCGGCAGCCCGCCCTGCACCTGATTGAGATATTCGAGCACGCGGCTGCGCGCCCAATAGAGATCCGTGCCGTCCTCGAAGATCACATAGACGAAGCTGTCGCCGAAGAAGCTGTAGGCGCGAACCGTCTTGGCACCCGGCACCGAAAGCATGGTGGTGGCGAGCGGATAAGTGACCTGGTCCTCGACGATGCGGGGAGCCTGCCCCGGATAATTCGTCCGGATGATGACCTGCGTGTCCGACAGGTCCGGTAGTGCGTCTATGGGTGTGGTTCGCACCGCCCAGAGCCCGGCGAAGACGAGCACCAGCGCGCCCAGGACTACAAAGAAGCGGTTCTGCACCGACCAATGGATCAGCCGGGCGATCATTGACCCGTTTCCCGCGTCATGGAGCGCACCGTTGGGCCTTCGGGCGGCTGATCGAAGGTGAAGCGCACCCTATCGCCCACCTTGAACGCGCGCCCTGCCGCGGGATCAGCAAGCCGGAAGCGCATGGTCATGGACGGCCAGTTCAGGGCAGCGACAGGTCCGTGGTTCAACGTGACGCCGTCCGGCGCGATCTTCTCGATCCGTCCGCCCGCCGTATAGGTCTTCGGCTTGGCTGCCTGGGGCGGTGGCGCGCCGCCGCTGACTGGCCGCACGTCCATTCCCGACAGGCTGGCCTCGGAATCGATGAGGAACTGCCCTGAAGTAATGACCTTCTCGCCCTCGGAAAGTCCGGCGAGGATTTCGGTCTGG
>JBFXHW010000100.1:0-8896 GCA_050176605.1 Sphingobium sp.
GTCTCGGCGGCTGGGAAGGTGAGGTCCGCCTCGCGACACGTTATAACGGAAAGGCGCGTCTCAGCCTGGATCCCGGCCTTGATCGCAAAATGGGGGATTATGCAACCGCTGACCTGTCGCTGGCGCTGGCGAAAGGCGCATGGGCGTTCTCGATCAATGCAACCAATCTGCTCGATAGTCGCGCGGACAGCTTTGCCTTCGGCAATCCTTTCTCGATCCGTGCCATGCCGCAATTCACCCCGTTGCGTCCGCGCATGTTACGGGCTGTGATTGCGCGTCGCTGGTAACCGGTAAACGGATGAACAAATCTTCATTGGGCCGTCACGAGGCCGACGGCCGGGGCCTGTCATAACGGACCCGCGGCCGACATTCGACCGCGTCTTGATGGAGTTGATGTATGAAGTTCCGTTCCTTTGCCGCCGCAGCATTGACGGTCGCCGCCCTTTCCGCGCCGATTATCAGCCAGGCAGCCACCACGACAAAGAAGGCCGATGTCTGCAAGGGCCTGAAGGGCGATGCGCTCAAGGAGTGCAAGGCCAAGAACAAATAATGGCCTCGCCGGCGTCGTCCGGCAAACCATGTGGATATGATCGCGAACGGAAGTCCGGTTACCTCCTGTTGCGGCCTATGGAGACGGCGACCCTGCACCGTCCGGTGCGTCTCCAGATCCGGGCGCGATCATATTCCGCCTCACTGCATTTCCGTTTCCAGGTCGAAAACCATCCTGACCTCAAATCCCGTGCCGTTCGTCGTCACGAGTTCTACCGTTCCGCCATGCAGCGATGCGGCGGCCGATACGAGCGAGAGGCCCAGTCCCGCACCCCCGTTCGCTCTTGCCGGATCAAGCCGTCCGAACCGGCGCAAGGCCTTCTCCTGATCCTTTTCAGCGATGCCTTGCCCTTCGTCCTCAACCGAGATCGCGATGCAGCCGAAATCCGCTCGCGAACGCAAGCTGATCGTGCCTTCTCCATATTTCAGGGCGTTGTCGATAAGGTTGGCCAGCGCCCGCGACAGTAGTTCGCGATGGATCCGCGCAAAGATGGGCATCTGGGCGTCGACCCGAATGGTGCGCTGAACTTCTTCAGCCAATGGCGCATAGAGATCGGCCACGTCTCGCAGCAATGCGCTGAGATCGCACTGTTCCAGATGTTCCCGGCCTATGCCTGCTTCGGCCCTACTGATTTCCAGCGATGTCGATAGCATGGCGAGCAGGCTGTCGGCCTCTTCGCCGATCGCTTGCATCTCGCCACGGAGACTCTCCTCGCCGCGCGCGCGTGCAGCCCTGTCGATATGCGCCCGCAGGCGCGTCAGCGGCGACCGCAGGTCGTGGGCGAGACTGTCGGTCACCAGACGCAGTTCGCCGACAAGGTGCCCCAGCCGGTCGAGCATGGCATTTATCGTCTGTGCAAGCTGATCGAAACGATCGCCCGACCCGTCTACGGGAACGCGGCCCGCGAGATTGCCAGCCGATACCGTTCGGGCAACACCGACGATTTTTCCGATCCGCTGGTCGATCAGTCTTACGGTTCCCCACGCTCCGACGAGAGCGAGCGGAATCGCGAATAGCAGCGCATATAGGGTGGCGCTCCGGACAATGGCCTTGGTGGCCTGACTGCTCTCAATCAGGTGGCCGACGAGCAACTCCTTTCCGTCGGGCAGAGCAGTGGCGACAACGCCGAAAGCGAGAGCGGAGCCTGCCCGGGACCGTATCCAGATTTCCCGAAGATGCTTGCCCGGCTTCAGGCCAGCCGGCCAGCGATCGATATTGCCGGCAATCGTCTCGCCCTTGCTGCCGACCAGCAGAAAAAGCTCGTCCCTTGTTCGTGCTGATCGGGAATTGACCAACTGAATCAGCGCATTTTCGCCTTGTTGACGGGAGACAAGCGTGAAGTCCTGCGTCAGTTCGGTGACCTGGTCCGCGTCGGCATGGTCGATCTGGGAACGAACCAGATGGAATACGGTGAAAAGCATTGCGCTCACCAGTGCCAGTTCGATGACCATTGCGAGCAGCAATATCCGGCTGTGGGTGGACAGCAGCTTCCTGAACATGGTCGGACGGCGGATCATTCACCGAGGCGGTAGCCCGCCCCCCGGACGGTGTGGATCAAGGGTTTCTCGCCGTCATGGTCGATTTTCCGGCGAAGCCTGCTGATGTGAACGTCGATAACATTGGTCAACGGGTCGAAATGATAATTCCAGACGCCTTCGAGCAACATGGTACGGGTGACGACCTGACCTGCATGGCGCATCAGATATTCGAGCAACAGATATTCGCGCGGTTGCAGGTCGATGTTGCGTTTGCCGCGCCATGCCTGACGCTTGAGAAGGTTGATCTTCAGATCGTCACAGCCCAGTTCCGTCTGCGCTTCCGCCGGGCGGAAATCCCGCGCCATGATCCGTTCGAGGCGCGCAAGCAGTTCGGAAAAGGCGAAGGGCTTGATCAGATAGTCGTCGGAGCCCGACTTGATGCCTGTCACCCGATCTTCCACCGATGCCATGGCGGAGAGAAAGATGACCGGAGTCGAGATGTCCGCAGCGCGGATCGCCCGCAAAACCTGCAGCCCATCCATTCCCGGCAGCATTCTGTCCAGTATGATCGCATCGTAACCGCCATCTGTCGCCTGGAAAAGCCCATCGCGCCCGTCCGAGGTCTGATCCACGACGTGGCCATGTTCGGTCAGCCCTCCGACTATGAAGTCGGCGGTCGTCTGGTCATCTTCTATCAGCAGGATTTTTCGGCTCATGATCTGATCTCGACCGGTTCGGGTAACTGGCTATCACCACCCGCATGGGGTGGACCCATTCTGCAAATGAAGAATATTTAATGTGAACGCCGGATGACCGGATGGCCGGCGATTGCGCGGATCAGGTGCAAGGGCCGATGGCGATCGTGATCCTCGGTGGTCTTGTCAGTTCGCTCGCGCTCACGCTGTTGCTCATGCCAGCCTTGATCTGGCGCTGGCGGCGCGCGTGATTGCCGGAATGGAAGGTGATGGTGACCCCTACGGGAATCGAACCCGTGTTTCAGCCGTGAAAGGGCCGCGTCCTGACCGCTAGACGAAGGGGCCGTGCCAGATCCGCACAGGCTGGCGAAGCGAAGGCGGCATTAGGGGGAAGCGCGGGGCGGGTCAACCCTAGAGAAGGGCAAATATTCGCCGCTCGCCGGGGCATGGTTCAGTCGGTCCAGGCGGCATCGTCGATGTGGAGCTCGGCGCTGCGTCCTCCGCCCCATTCATCGACCTTCGCGCGACCCGCGAGCCACAGCGCGCGGTCCCGCGTTCCGCTCAGTAATGCCTGACCCAGCGGTGTGTCTGCCTTTCGGAAGGCGACTGCTTTCAGCGACGCACCGTCTGCGCCCGAGGTGATCAGTCGCACATGCCCATTGCCAACGATATCCGCTTTGACGATGCGTACCGGGCCGGTCGCAATGCGCGGCGCGGGCCACCCGACGCCGAACGGTCCTGCTTCCTCAAGCGCACCCACCAGCGCAGGGTTGACGCCGCGCGGACTGACCACCGCATCCATCGCCAGCGACCGGCTTTCGCCCGCCAGCGAAATCGCGTCGCCCAGCCGCTCGTCGAGGAAGTCGTGGAGCGCGTCTACCTTGTCGCGCGCCACTGTCAGGCCTGCTGCCATCGCATGGCCTCCGCCGGCGATCAGCAGCCCGCTGTCCCTCGCCGCAAGCACGGCCGCGCCCAGATCGACACCGCTCACCGAACGGCCTGAACCCTTTCCGGGACCGTCGTCATCGAGCGCGACGACGATGGCCGGTCGGCCGAGCTTTTCCTTGAGGCGACCAGCGACGATACCGATCACGCCGGCATGCCATCCGGCCGCCGAGACGAGAAGGACCGCGCGGTTGGACTGATGGTCGGCAAGGCGTTCGGCCTCTTCCTGGACCATCGCCTCTATCGCGCGGCGTTCCTCGTTCAATCGGTCTAGTTCCGCCGCGATCGCGCGCGCCTCCTCCGGATCGCCGGTCGTCAGCAGACGCACGCCGAGATCGGACTTGCCGACCCTGCCGCCGGCATTGATGCGCGGGCCGAGCGCGAAGCCGAGATCATGGGCAAGCGGCGCGCGGGTGAGGCGGCTCGCTGAGGCTAGTGCATCGAGTCCAATATTGCCGCGTTGCGCCATCACCTTCAGGCCCTGAGAGACGAAAGCGCGATTGAGTCCCCGAAGTTGCGCCACGTCGGCAACCGTGCCAAGCGCCACGAGATCGAGCAGTTCAATGAGCCGGGGCTCCGGGCGGTCCCTGAAAAAATCCCGGCTACGCAATTCGCGAATCAACGCGGCGCCAAGCAGGAACGCAACGCCGACGGCGGCGAGATGGCCCTGGGCCGCACCTTCGTCGCATTCGTCGAGCCGGTTCGGATTGACCAGCGCAAAGGCATCGGGAAGGCTGGTGGCGCATTTATGGTGATCGACGACAACGACATCGACGCCTGCCTGCCGAGCCATGGCGAGCGCATCGAAAGCCTGCGCCCCGCAATCGACCGTGACGATCAGCGACGATCCGGCCTCGGCGAGCCGAACCAGAGCCTCTCCGCTCGGGCCATAGCCCTCCATCAGCCGGTCGGGAATATAATATCCCGCATCGAGGCCGAGGTCGCGGAGCAGACGGATGAGCAAGGCTGCGCTTGTCGCTCCATCCACATCATAATCGCCGTAGATGGTTACCTGCTCCTGAGCGAGCACAGCATCGGCGATGCGCCGCGCAGAAAGCTCCATGTCGCGGAAGATTGAAGGGTCAGGCATGAAATGCCTGATGGTGGGGTGCCGGTGACTGTCGATCTCCTCGCGCGGGCAGCCACGCGCCAGCAGCAACTGGGTAACCAGATCATCGGGACTGGCGCCATCGTCGGCCAGTCCCGCCCGGCCTCCGCGCCAACACCAGGTCTGGCCCGAGATGGAGAGGGGAATGCAGCTGATCGAAAGCATGATGCCCGTCGTAGCGGGCGGGGAGGTGCATTCAAGCGGTTTCGACGAAACGACGCTTGTTTCGACGCCTCGGCGGACTATCTAACGGACAGCACAGCTGCCTGCTGAGGACTATTCTTTCATGCCTTCCATCATTTCGATTTCTGGTCTGGGCAAGACCTATGCCTCGGGTCATGTCGCCCTGGACGATGTCGATCTGGAAATCGAAGAAGGCGAGATTTTCGCGCTGCTCGGACCCAATGGCGCGGGCAAGACGACACTCATTTCGATCATCTGCGGGCTCGTGAACGCGAGCAGGGGGCAGGTGCTGGTGCGCGGGCGGGATATTGTGGGCGATTACCGCTCCACGCGGAGCGACATCGGGCTTGTACCGCAGGAGCTTCACACAGACGCGTTCGAGCGCGTGATCGACACTGTGCGGTTCAGCCGGGGGCTGTTCGGCAAGCCGCGCGATGACGCGGCGATTGAAGGCATTCTCCGCTCGCTTTCGCTGTGGGACAAGCGCGAGGCGAAGATCATGGAACTGTCCGGCGGCATGAAGCGGCGGGTAATGATCGCGAAGGCATTGTCCCACGAGCCGCGAATCCTGTTCCTTGATGAACCTTCGGCCGGTGTTGACGTCGAATTGCGCAAGGATATGTGGTTGCTCGTTCGCGGTCTGCGCGAAACCGGCGTGACGATCATTCTGACCACCCATTATATCGAGGAAGCCGAAGAGATGGCCGACAGGATTGGGGTGATCAATAACGGGCGGCTGATGCTCGTCGACGACAAGGACTCGCTGATGCACCGGCTCGGCACGAAGACTCTCGCCTTTCATCTCGCCAAGCCGATGGCAGGGGTCCCTGATACACTCGAATCGTGGAACCTCAAGCTGGCGAACGGTGGCCGCGATCTTGAATATCTCTATGACGCGACGATCGCGGACAATCAGGTCCCGGTCCTGATCGGTGCGTTGGAGGCAGCAGGCGTTGCCTTTAGCGACCTCAGCACGCGGCAGAGCTCACTGGAGGATATATTCGTGGGGCTTGTGCATGCGGGCGAAATCGACCGCGAGGAGGCCGGACTGTGAGTGGCTCCAACTGGCGCGGCGTGCTAGCCATCTACCGGTTCGAGCTGCACCGGTTCACGCGGACCTTGTGGACCGGGCTGATGACACCGGTCATCACGACATCCCTCTATTTCATCGTGTTCGGATCGGCCATCGGATCTCGGATGACGGAGATCGGCGGCACACCCTATGGCGCGTTCATCGTGCCGGGACTGATCATGCTGTCGATGTTTCAGGAGAGCATCTTCAACGCCAGCTTCGGTATCTATATGCCCAAATTTCTGGGCACGATCTACGAGTTGAACTCAGCGCCGCTCTCCGCGTTTGAAACGGTGATCGCTTATGTCGGGGCAGCGGCGACCAAGGCGATGTCGGTTGGCCTTGTCATCTTTGCGACGGCCCATCTGTTCGTCGACGTGGAAGTCGCCCATCCACTTTTGATGCTGGGATTCATGGCGCTTATCGCAGTCAGTTTTTGCCTGTTTGGCTTCATACTCGGCATCTGGGCACAGAGTTTCGAACAGTTGCAGGTCATCCCGATGCTGGTCATCATGCCGATGACCTTCCTCGGCGGCGCGTTTTATTCGATTTCAATGTTGCCCGAACCGTGGCGTACAATCACGCTCTTCAACCCGATCATCTATCTCATCAGCGGGTTTCGCTGGACGTTCTTCGGTACCGGCGATGTGGCGATAGGGGTCAGCCTGGCCTTCATCGTCCTGTTGCTGGCCACCTGTATCGGGGTTGTTTCCTGGATGTTCCGGACCGGATACCGGCTGAAGAAATAGGGCCGGCCGAAATGTCGCCGGCCCAAAGCAAGGCCTATTTGTCCTTGAGTGCCACCCGATGTTCGCCCTTGATCCAGCGTACCGTGCCGGATGATGCGCGCATCACAACGCTGTCGGTGGTCATCAGGCCTCCGGGCATGCGCTTGACGCCACGCAGCAGGGAGCCGTCGGTAACGCCCGTCGCCGCGAAGATGCAATCACCCTTCGCCAGCTCCTTGAGATCATAGATCTTGTCGAGATCTGTGATCCCCCATTTGCGGGCACGGCCCTTTTCGTCGTCGTTACGGAACAGCAGGCGGCCCTTGAACTGACCACCGACGCAGCGCAGCGCGGCGCAGGCGAGAACACCCTCGGGCGCGCCGCCGCTGCCCATATATATATCGATATTGGTTTCCGGGTTGGTGGTCGCGATCACGCCGGCCACATCGCCGTCCGGAATCAGCATGATGCCGCAACCGATAGAGCGCAGTTCGGCAATCAGCTTCTCGTGGCGGGGCCGATCAAGCACGCAGACGATGATCTCGCCCGGTGAAACACCCTTCACCTTGGCCACTGCCTGGACGTTTTCAGTCGGCGTCTTCGCGAGGTCGATGATACCGTCGGGATAGCCCGGGCCAATCGCGAGCTTGTCCATATAGACGTCCGGCGCGTTCAGCAGGCCACCCTCTTCGGAAATGGCCAGCACGGCAAGCGCGTTGGGTCCAGCCTTGGCCGTTATCGTCGTGCCTTCCAGCGGATCGAGCGCGATGTCGATCTTTGGTCCCTCTCCGATCGCGTTACCGACCTTCTCGCCGATATAAAGCATCGGCGCCTCGTCGCGTTCGCCCTCGCCGATGACGACGGTGCCGTCCATGTAAAGATCGTTGAAGGCCATGCGCATTGCCTCCACCGCAGCGGCGTCAGCGGCCTTTTCGTCGCCTCGGCCGATCAAACGGGACGCAGCTATTGCGGCCGCCTCGGTCACACGGACCATTTCCAGAACCAGTACGCGGTCGAGAACCGAGCTGGGCTGTACCGTCATTATCATTGTCCTTCCGGGTTGGGGAGTGCCGTCCCGATAATGTCTGGGCCGGAGCTTGTCGAGTGCGGTTTGCGCCGCTTGTCCCGTATCAGTCGAGAATATGCATCACCATTGGCGGCGCGAGCATGCTGTCCGACCCGCGCAACGCGACGAGCGTCTGGGAAATGGCGCTTTCCGCGCTGTCATGGGTTACTACGACGACCAGCACCGATCCGTCATCATGGGCACCGCGCTGGATGATGCTCTCGATCGAGACGCCCGCGTCGCGCATAGCCGTGGCCAGTTCCGCCAGCACGCCCGGCCGGTCCTTGACGGAAAAGCGCATATAGGTGCGACCCACACGTGCGCCTGCGTCCGCCTTGGGCTGGCAAGACAGGCTTTCGACCTGCATCGCGAAAGGATCGCCATATTCGTCGCGAGCGACATCAATAAGATCGGCGACCACGGCCGAAGCGGTCGGCCCTTCGCCAGCACCGGCCCCCTGGAAGAAAAGGCGGCCGACGAAATTGCCTTCCGCCACCACGGCATTCAGCGACCCTTCGGCATGGGCCAATGGATGCTGAAGCGGTACCAGCGTCGGATGCACGCGCTGGAACAGGCCGTCCGCGCCGGATTCGGCAATTCCCACCAGCCGGATGCGATAGCCGAGCGCGGCCGCTTCGCGAATGTCGCAGGCCTGTACATCGCGGATACCCTCGGTTTCCACGTTGTCGAAATCGATCTGCGTCCCGAAGGCGAGACTGGCCAGGATCGAGAGCTTGTGCGCCGCGTCGATGCCGTCGATATCGAAGGTCGGATCCGCTTCAGCATAGCCGAGGCGCTGCGCCTCTTCCAGAACGGCGCCGAAATCCCTGCCTTCCTTCTCCATCGTTGTCAGGATGAAATTGCAGGTTCCGTTCAATATACCATAGACGCGCGAGATCTCGTTCGCGGCGGCGCCTTCGCGCAGGCCCTTGATCACCGGGATACCGCCCGCGACCGCCGCTCCATATTTGAGCGGAATGCCCGTCCGCTCCGCGCGCTTCGCGAGGTCGAGCCCATGATGCGCGAGCATGGCCTTGTTGGCCGTGACCAGCGGTTTGCCTGCATCCAGCG
>JBFXHW010000101.1:0-8895 GCA_050176605.1 Sphingobium sp.
CGGTGGTGTTTCTGGTCCGCGCCGAGATGGACCGTACCGGCGTCGCTTTCGCGATGGACGTGCATGGCGACGAGGCGATACCGCATGTGTTCATTGCCGGGTTTGAGGGTGTGCCGTCGCTGAAACAGGACCGGCTGGAGCTGTACAACCGCTATCGCGACCTGCTGGCGGCACGCTCGCCCGATTTTCAGACGAAAATCGGCTATCCGGCAGCGTCTCCCGCGAAGGCCAACCTCTCCATGTCGACGGCCCAGCTTGCCGAACGCTATGGCGCGGTCAGCATGACGCTCGAAATGCCCTTCAAGGACAATGACGACCTGCCCGATCCCGACCATGGCTGGTCGCCGGCACGCTCCGCGCAACTGGGGCGTGACTGCCTTGCCACGCTGGCGGAGATCGTCGCGGACCTCTGAACCGTCGTTCAATTGACCGGAACACGGGATGGTTCACAGGGATTCACCCTGATTGCTAACAGCAGGTTCAGGACGTGTCGTTAGACTAAGCAGGATTTTATGGGAGTTGATGGATGAAGCGCGCACTTTCGCTGACCCTGTTTTGCCTCGTTGCCGTCCCCGCCGCTCCGGCATTCGCCGATCCACCGCCCTGGGCCCCGGCTCATGGTAAGCGCGCCAAGGAGGGTGCGGTCTACTACCAGCCGCGCGTGCTGACCCGCCGCGACTATGTCTGGCGTGGCGATGACGGCCGATATCGTTGCAAGCGCAGCGATGGCACGACAGGCCTCATCGTCGGTGCGGCTGCGGGGGCATTGCTCGGCCGGGCCATCGATACGCGCGGCGACCGTGCGACCGGCACGATCCTCGGCGCTGCCGGCGGGGCGCTGCTCGGAAAGGCAATCGATAGCGGTGAGCTGCACTGCAAATGAGCAGGGCGGTTCGACGTCAGTGCGCCGGCCCTATGTCGGGGCGGTTTAAAGCGGTAGCTTCTTTGCCTGCTCTGGAGGCACATAGTAGGTGCCCCACAGCTTGAACCAGGCGGCGACCGGCTTTTTGCTCTTCCGATCTTCGGAGAGGAAAGGTCCCAGATCAAGCACCTCCGTCATGGTCCAGAGCGGCTTGCCGGTCGCGATGTCAAATTCGATGGCTCGACCCTGATCCTTGCTGGATGTTATTGCGCGCTTTCCGTCGGGGCTGATCGAGATGTGGCCGCCGTTGGAAGAAGAAAAAGGCAGGAGCGGATCATCCTTTCTGGGATAGACGGTCTGGGCCTTGTCGTGGATCAGGTCGAGCTGGACGATCCTTGAACCGCCCAGAGTCCGGTCTCCGCCCAGATTGTCGAAGACCAGAACATTTCCGTCGGGCAGGAAGTGGGCACTGTGCTGGGCTGCCGTATGCCCGCCGAATACATGCTTCACCAGGCCACTGGTCGTACCGACCAGGGCAAGCGAACTGGACTCACGAAGCGATACCAGCAGGTCTCCCGCTGCCGCGTCAGGAACCTTGCCCACGAGATCGGGTGTAACCACGTCTATCGAGTTCAGGTGCACCGGGTCACATCCGTCCCGCAACCCATATAACAGGCCGGTGTAGCCGCTCTTTTCAAGCGCTTCGGCCAGAAGGATCGTCTTCCTTATCTTCCCATCGGGCCCATAGATTCTTACTCCCTCATTGTAGACGGGGGTTTCGCATTCGGTCTTGATCGCCGTGTCGCCAAAATATTCCATCTTCGTGCCGACGAAGGTGGGCGCATATATCGTGCCATCCGGTCCTACCTTCGGCCAGTGATGCGAGAAATCCACATGTTTCCAGATTATGTCGCCGTTCCACGCAATCCGGGCGAGGCCAGCCGCGTAGGGATATCGGTGAAACCCCTGGAAAGTGGCGATCAGGCTGCCGTCGTCCAGCAGTTGCAGGCCGATCGGATAGAAATGGGAGATATTTTTCGGTCCGTAAAACCCCTCCGAATGGGCGAACATTTCCTCGAGCTTGAGGGGCCAGCTATGCAGGACCTTTCCCTTGCGGTCCACGATCCAGGCCAGGCAGCCGAATTTGGGACAGTGCTCCGCGTCCTGGCTTGGACCGCCCGTGACGAGCAGCAACTCGTTGCCTGCCCTGGGGTCGAGTTTGCTGACCTGACGGACCGAATCCGCGCCTTCCTCGATTTTTACCGTGTTGAATTCGATCTGGGAATCGGAGAGCTGCATCAACGCCGAATAGGCCATGCGCGCGTGCAGAAGCTGGGTATAGGGAAAGAGGTTCCAGTGCGCGGCAGCGAGGCCGTATCCGAATGTGATCCCGCACAGCGAGGCGATGAATGCGGTAAAGGACCAATCAAATTTCTTCAGCCAGCCGAACCGTGAATGTTGCGCATTCGGTTTTCGATTCGGCACTGCCTGGAATCCCCGCTGATCATTCCCTGAAGATTAATCCATAATGGACCAAAAGCGGAGGCAGCGAGCCCTTTCAGTTGACCCGAAGCGGGACAATCCGGTCTTTTGCGGGATTTGGTGCGGTTGTCGCGGCCTAATCGATCAGTCGTGCGGCATGAAGCGCGTGATAGGTGAGGACGCCCGTGCAACCGGCACGCTTGAAAGCGAGCAGTGTCTCGAGAACCAGTGCGTCGCGATCTCCGGCGCCCGCTGCCGCTGCGGCCTCGATCATCGCATATTCGCCCGATACCTGATAGGCGAAGACAGGCACTTCAAAGCGGCGCTTCACCTTGGCAATGATATCGAGATAGGGCAGGCCGGGCTTTACGATCACGCTGTCTGCGCCCTCGGCAAGATCAAGCGCGACCTCCCGCAAAGCCTCTTCGCTGTTGGCCGGGTCCATCTGATAGGTCTTCTTGTCGCCCTTCAGCAGACCGCGCGATCCGACGGCATCGCGGAACGGGCCGTAAAACGCGCTTGAGTATTTGGCGGCGTAAGACATGATCTGGACGTCCTGATACCCGCCGCTTTCCAGCGCGGAGCGGATCACGCCTATCCGTCCGTCCATCATGTCGCTGGGTGCGATAATATCAGCGCCCGCCGCTACCTGATTGAGCGACTGTCCGACCAGAATTTCTATCGTTTCGTCGTTGAGGATACGACCGCTGCGGTCCACCAGCCCATCTTGCCCATGATCCGTGTAGGGATCGAGGGCGACATCGGTCAGGATGCCGATGTCCGGCACCGCATCCTTGATCACTTTGATCGCACGGCACATCAGATTGTCAGGATTGAGCGCCTCGCGTCCATCGTCGCTTCGCCGGTCGGGCTGGGTGTTCGGGAACAGGGCGAGACAGGGAATGCCCGCATCTCGCGCTTCTCGCGCCCGGTCGACGATAAGATCCTCCGACCAGCGTGACACGCCGGGAAGGGAGGGTATGGGCTCCTCGACGCCGTTGCCTTCCGTCACGAACAGCGGCCAGATGAGGTCGGCTGGCGAGAGCCGATGCTCGGCGAGCATTGCGCGGCTCCATCCATAGGCGCGTGCGCGGCGCAGGCGAAGTGCGGGATAAGAGGCGTTATGGCTCGACATGGACGTGGGGTTTAGGCGCTGGCGGGCGGACCCGCAAGCCGCTTAACGTGACGCGATTTTCGTGCCGGCGAGCTTTTCTTCGGCCTTTTTCGGCGCATCAGCGGATCCGTTGGCGATAGCCTTGAGCTGGGCGAGCCGCGCGCGGAACGCTCCGAGTTCGCTGCCAGCGAGTTGTGACACCTGCTCGAATTTGACCGACAGAGGATTCACGGTCCTGCCGCTGCGATATACTTCATAATGCAGATGCGGGCCGGTCGACAGGCCGGTCGACCCCACATAGCCGATCACCTGACCGCGCCGTACGCGCTCGCCGGAGTGGACCGCGATTCGGCTCATATGTGCATAGCCTGTAGCGAGATTGCCGTTGTGATCTAGCTTCACATAATTTCCGTGTCCGCCGTGACGGCCGGCATAGGAGACGACGCCGTCGGTCACGGCATAGATCGGCGTGCCAGTCGGTGCCGCATAATCGACGCCGGCATGCATGCGCGAATAGCCTAGAATCGGGTGAAAACGCATGCCGAAACCGGACGAGAGGCGCACGGCCGTCTGGATCGGCCGCGCCAGGCCGGGGAGTTTCTGCCCGACGCCGGAGGCTTCGAACCACTGCTCTTTGCCCTCATGCTTCCACTTCAGCATGTCGATCTTCTTGCCGCTGGCGAGCTTCAGCCCGCCGTAGAGAAGTGATCCGGTCTCCGTCTCGCCCGTTTCCGCCCGGCGATGCGCGACGATGATGTCGAACTGGTCGCCGGCGCCGAGACGGCTGATCGGCATCTGTTTGCCGATGACGCGCAGAAAGGTCTGGACGGTCGATGGGTCTGCTCCGGCAGCACGAGCTGCACGATAAAGACTATCCGTCACCACGCCGCGAATGCGCAGCGGCGTGTCGTCAACCGCGATATGGGTGCGGTGGACCGACAGCGTGCCGTTCACGCGGCTGATGTCGATGGCAAGGTCCAGACGGGCACGGAACGACAGGGCGTCGAGCGGGCGCGGCATGTTGCGGTTGGCGCGGCGGCCCAGCGTAATGTCCAGACGTGTGCCGGGTGTCAGCGATCCGGGCTTCACGTCGCTGGCCAGCAATTCCATCACCTTTGCGCTGTCCGTGCTGGAAACGCCCGCGCGGGAAAGGGTGTGGGCGAAGCTGTCGCTCTGGCCGATCGCAGCGGAAAGATTGATCATCGGCCGTTCGGGCGTTTCGGCCAGCGGCGAAACCGCGACGGTCGGCCCCATATGGCGGCCGCTGTCGGCGCCGAGGGCCAGCGGTGTGACCATCAGCGAGCGCATCTCGTCATAGTCGGCGGCGGACATCGCCGGTTCCGGTACTGCGGGAAGCGGCGCAAAACCGGGAGCCAGCTTTATCGCTGTGAAACAGAGTGCGAAGCAGGTCGCTGCACCGCGCAGCCATTCGAGGCTGCCGATATTGCGTCCGAGATCGGGGGTCAGATTGACGTCTTCCGCCCAATATTTTACGCGGCTGCGCCAGTCCTGCGCGGGCTGGGTGCCGTGAGACCGGAAGGATTTCGTCTCGCCGGGATGCAGGGCCGGTTGAGCCTGCGCATGCGAAAGCGACAGGGTCGCGCTGGCGGCTCCTGCGCCACCCTGCACCATGCCCAATTCATTCCTAGCAAACAATCCGGCGATCCCCCGGTATATCTTGACCAGCGCCCCCGCTTGGCGCCGATGCAGCGCACTTTTGTGGGCAGAGAAGGTTAAAGTCAAATTAATGCGGGCTTTTTAGGCGCCTTTGCGCGGCAAGATGTGCGCATCCCCGGTTGAACCGGAGTCGGTTGATGCCTTGCGCAGGTCCGTTTGATGATCGAAAAGGGGGAATGGTTCGATTTTCCTCTGCGCCCGTTACCGCGGTGCTGGGCCCCACAAACACCGGCAAGACGCATCTGGCGGTTGAGCGCCTCCTGGCTCATTCCAGCGGCATGATGGGGTTTCCGCTGCGCCTGTTGGCGCGCGAGATTTATGATCGCGCCGTCGCTCAGAAAGGCCCGGGTGAGGTCGCGCTGATCACGGGTGAGGAAAAGATTGAGCCGCCCGGTGCGCGCTGGTATCTGTGCACGGCGGAATCGATGCCGCTCGGCATAGGCATGATTGCCGGAGCCGGCACAGGAAATGCCGGAGGCGAAGATCAAAGGCCACGGGACTTCGCTTTCGTCGGGCTGGATGAGGCGCAACTCGGTACAGATCCGGAGCGGGGGCATGTGTTTACCGACCGGATGCTGCGCGCGCGCGGTCGCGAGGAAACCATGATCCTCGGATCGGCACCGCTGGCACCCATGGTACGCAGCCTGCTGCCGGATGCAGAGATCATTTCCCGACCGCGCTTTTCGACGCTGAGCTATGCCGGGGCGAAGAAGCTTTCCCGGCTCCCGAAACGATCCGCCATCGTCGCCTTTTCGGTTGAGGAGGTGTATGCCGTAGCGGAGATGCTGCGCCGGTTGCGCGGTGGCGCGGCGGTGGTCATGGGCGCGCTCTCGCCCGCGACCCGCAACGCGCAGGTGAAGATGTTCATGGCTGGCGAGGTCGACTATCTCGTCGCTACCGATGCGATCGGCATGGGATTGAATCTCGATGTGACGCACGTAGCCTTCGCATCGCTGCGGAAATTCGACGGACAGCGTGTACGCCGCCTGACGGTTTCCGAAATGGCACAGATAGCCGGGCGCGCCGGGCGGCATCACAGGGACGGCACCTTCGGCTCGCTGGGCACGGAGGATGGCGATGGTACGTTCCGGCCCGAGGAGATCGCGGCGATCGAGGGTCATGAATTTCCCCGGATCGAACAGCTTTATTGGCGCGATGGCGATCCACCCATGGAAACGCTCGATGCGCTGATCGAGGCGCTGGAAGCAAGGCCCGATAGGCCAGGGTTGATGGCCGCGCCCGAGGCTGTTGATCTGGCGGTGCTGAAGGCGATGGCAAACGAGGCCGAGGTTCGCGCTCGTGCACGCTCGCCGGGTATGGTCCGCCGGCTCTGGGACATTTGCGGTCTTCCCGATTTCCAGAAGCTTGGCGCGGACCATCACGCGCGGCTGGTGGCGCGGCTCTGGCGATTCCGGTCAGAAGGCAACGGCCATGTCCCGCGCGACTGGTTTGCGCAGAATGTGGCGCGGCTCGACAATGTGCAGGGCGATGTCGACACGCTGTCCGGTCGTATCGCCGCCGTGAGGACATGGTCCTATATCGCGCATCGGTCCGACTGGCTGGAACATCCGGCCGAAATGGCGGAGCGCACGCGCGCTATGGAAGAAAAGCTGTCCGATGCGTTGCATGCCGCGCTCACCCAGCGTTTTGTGGACAGGCGCACGGCGGTTCTGTTGCGCGACATGGGGAGGAAGAATGAGCAGCTTCCGGTGCAGATCGATGCAGATGGGGCTGTGCAGGTCGATGGCGAGACGCTAGGACGGCTCGAAGGGTTCCGCTTTCGCGTCGATCCGCTCGCGCGGGGAGGGGATCGCAAATTGCTGCTGGCTTCGGCCGAGAGGCGCTTGGGGAAGATGTTGACAGTGCAGGCCGAAGAACTGATCGCCGCGCCGGACGGGGAGTTCGCGCTGATCGCCACGCCGGGAGAGGCGCCTGGCCTCGGGTGGCGCGACCAGAAGGTTGCGTCCTTTCAGACCGGGCCGGGACTGCTCAACCCGGAACTTCGCGTAGACAAGGCGATCATGGCCCTGGGTCAGGATATATCCAACCGGGTCACCACGCGGTTGCAGGGCTGGATGAAGGCCCAGCACGAACGCCATCTGGCGCCGCTGCTGAAGATCGCCGAGCTTTCCACGCTGGCCGAAACACCCGCCGTGGTGCGCGCGCTTTTCATCCAGCTTTCCGACAGCGGCGGTATTATCGCCCGCACCGAACTGGATGACGCGCTCGGAAGGCTCGACAAGGAACAGCGGCAGCTTGTCCGGCGGGCTGGGTTCACGATAGGCGTGCTGGACATATTTCATCACGCCCTTTTGAAACCCGGCGCGGCCCTGTGGCGTTTGGTACTCATGGCCATAGCGCGTAACAAGACCATGCTCCCCTTGCCCCAACCGGGCGTCGTTGTGCTGAAACTCTCAACGCGCGAAGAACAGATGGGCGCCCGCCATGCCGGGTTCAGGACGTTTGGCGATACAATGGTGCGCATCGACATGGTGGAGCGGATCGCGCGCGGCGGGCATGAGGCGATAGCGAAAAACGAGCGTTACGATGCGGCGTCGCCTCTCATCGTTTCACTCGGCCTGCCGGATCAGCTGTTCAGCCAGATCATGCGCAGCGCGGGTTTTCGTCCGGTTGCCGCCCCACCGGCAGCAGCGGAGCCCGATGCTTTGGCGGTGGAGAAAGTCGCTGCCGTTGCTGGCGATCCCGAAACACCAGCGCCGATGCCCACGGAACTGCCGCCGATTGGGCCGCCCGACGATCATCCGGACAGCAGCCCTGATGAGACTCCGGTGCTGCCCGACGATCCGGCACCCGCTCAGCCGCCCGAAGAGGCGCCGCCGCTTCTGCCGGAGGAAACGCCCGCTCCCGATCTGCCGTCACCGGCGTCCGAACCGCAGGCGGAAGTTGCCGATGCCGACGTGATCGCTGCTCCGGGCGGTGCGAACTGGGTATTCCGGGGACGCCACAAGCCGCGCGATCGCAGCCAGCCGCCCGGCAACGGTGATCGTTCACGCGCCTCGCGTGCGGGGCCCGGCAGAGAGAAACCGCGCAATGGTCAGGGCAAGGCGGGAAAGTCGAATGGACCCGCGCCCGCCCGATCTCCCGCGCGGAAGGAGCAACAGCGTCCTGCCGGCGGCGGAGCCTTCGCCGGTCTGGCTGCCTTGTTGGGGCGGGAGGAATGACGGCGGTATGACGGGGACGGCCGCTTGACGGCAATTTCCGCTACGACGGGGCATGGCCCCGCGCAGCGCATCGACAAATATCTCTGGTTCGTGCGGCTGGCAAAAAGCCGCTCCATCGCGCAGGCGATGGCCGAGCGCGGTATCATGCGCCTCAATGGCCGCCGGATCGATCGTGCCCACAGTCCGGTGAGGGTCGGCGACCTGATCACGCTGGCTCAGGGCGAACGTGTCCGCGTCGTGCGCGTTCTCGACCTGCCGTCACGACGTGGCCCGGCAAATGAAGCGGTGCGATGCTACGAGGAACTGGCGCTGGGAGAAGACGTGACAAAGCAGACCTAGGGTCCGCAGAAGTTTCTCCATATTGACGCGGCGGCGGGTGGAGAATAGCACGGCGCTGTCACACAAGTATCGCGTGCACCGCCGGGGGCACGTTGCCTGAACTGGGGAAGCGTATCATGACCTATGTCGTTACCGACGCCTGCATTCGCTGCAAATATATGGATTGCGTCGAGGTTTGCCCTGTGGATTGCTTCTACGAGGGCGAGAACATGCTGGTCATCAATCCCAACGAGTGCATC
>JBFXHW010000102.1:0-8829 GCA_050176605.1 Sphingobium sp.
TGGGTGAAGGTCCAACCGAACGCTTCACCATAAAAGCGCGCTGAAGCCCCGGCTGAGTTCACCGGCAATTCCACATAGTTCAAGACCGCCATTGTATTCTCCCGTCAATCCGACTCATTGCATAGATGTTCTTATTATGTTCTCATACCGGATGCGAGTCGTAAAGGGCCGGGGAGCACCGGCGAACGAAACCAGCAAACGCTTCAACCTGCCCCAGCGGGAGGCGGACGGCGACTGGCTGGACGCTCTGCCCGGTATCGACGGGGACGAACCACCCCGCAGGACAACGGTCACGGTCGAGCGACCCCGGACAATCATCACCCGCAACGCGTCGCCCGACATCGGTTTCGACCGCTCGATCAACGCCTATCGCGGTTGCGAGCATGGCTGCATCTATTGCTTCGCGCGCCCCTCCCACGCTTTCCACGACCTTTCCCCCGGTCTCGACTTCGAGACGCGGCTCTTCGCCAAGCCGGATGCGGCGCGTCTGCTGAAGGCCGAGCTCATGAAACCGGGCTACACGCCCGCACCGCTCGCGATGGGCACCAACACCGATCCCTATCAGCCGGTCGAGGGGCAATGGCGCATTACCCGCCAGTGCATCGAGATACTGGCCGAAACCCGCCATCCCCTCCTCATCACCACCAAATCGGACCGCGTGGTTCGCGATATCGACCTCTTGTCGGACATGGCGCGGGACGATCTCGTCGCCGTCGCGCTCTCGATAACCAGCCTCTCGTCCGCCATTTCCCGCACGCTGGAGCCGCGCGCGCCGCATCCGGAAAAGCGGCTGGCCGCCGTCCGTGCGCTCGCCCGGGCGGGTATCCCCGCCTGGGTCAACATCGCGCCGGTGGTCCCCGCCATCACCGATCATGAACTGGAATCCATCGTCGCGCGCGCCGCCGATGCGGAGGCGATTGGCGCGTCCTACATGCTGGTGCGCCTGCCGAACGAGGTCGCGCCGCTGTTCCGCCAATGGCTCGACGCCCATTATCCCGAGCGGGCCGGAAAGGTCATGTCGATCGTCCGCAGCATCCGGGGCGGCCGCGACAACAGTCCCGGCTTTTTCTACAGGATGCGCGGCGAAGGACCATGGGCCGACCTTTTCCGCACGCGCTTCAGGAAGGCGATCGCGCGCCATGGGCTGAAACAGGAGAAGATCGTCCTGCGATGCGACCTCTTCCGTCCGCCCGCCGGGCCGCAACTTTCGCTCTTTTGACGCGGGGCTATTGGCAAAAGGACCATCGGCACCCTACCTATCCGGAAAGCCGAGGAGACTGGACGATGATCGAACTACATAGCTGGCCGACGCCGAACGGCATGAAGATTTCCGTATTTCTTTCGGAGGCGGAGGTCGAACACAAGGTCTTTCCGGTCAACATCGGCAAGGGCGAACAGCATGATCCCTTTTTCCTGTCCTTCGCGCCGAACAATCGCATCCCGGCGATCCGCGATCTTTCGCCAGCCGATGGCGGCGAACCGGTCACCGTGTTCGAAAGCGGCGCGATCCTTTTCTATCTCGCGGAAAAGACTGGCCGTTTCCTGCCGACGGAGGTGCGACCACGCAACGAGGTGATGCAATGGCTGTTCTGGCAGATGGCCGGGCTCGGCCCGATGGCCGGGCAGAATCATCATTTCAACCGCTACGCGCCCGAAAAGCTGGACTATGCCATCAACCGCTATGTCAACGAGACGGCCCGGCTGTACGGCGTGCTGGACCAGCGGCTGGCGGATCGCGAGTTCGTCGCCGGCGACTATTCGATTGCGGACATGGCGATCTATCCCTGGATCGTTTCGCACGAAAACCAGAAGCAGGACCTCAACGACTTCCCGAATGTGAAGCGCTGGTACGAGGTGATCAAGGAAAGGCCCGCCGTTGTCGCGGCCTATGAGACCCGCGATGCGCTTTATCCGGCGCGCCTCGATCTGCGGGAGATATCGCAGGAGGAGAAGAACCGGCTGTTCGGCATCAAGGACCCTGCCTGACAGTCCGGCGGCCGCAATCGGGTGATTGCGCAGAGTCGGGAAAAGTGGGAATGCCGCCTTCTGTCGCAGCGCGCGTACCGGAGTCGTGTTTCCCTTGTCCTATCTGATCCGGCAGTTCTCCGCCCTGCTGCCCGCGCGGCTTCGCGATCATGCAGGGCGTCGCGCCACCGGCCTCGGCCTTGCCATTGTGGTGGAACTGTTGCTCGTGCTGGCGCTGCTGACGCTGGGCCGCACATCGCCCACGCGGCGCGAAGGGGGAGAGGCGCTGTCCACCTTCGACGTCGCGCCACCATCGGCGAAGAGCGAAGACAAGCAGGCCGAGGCGAAGGCCGATGAGCGTCCCCTGCAAAAGCCACAGATCAAGCCTCCCCCGGAAGAGCCGGTCAAGAAGCCGCCAACGCCTCCGCTGCCCTCGCTGATACCGGTATCGCCGCAGGACATGGCGGCATTCGATATCGCGAAGATCGCGCCCGCGCCCCGCCCCGCCGCCCCGGCAAGAGCAGTGGCCGGGCCATCATCGGCCGGCATTCCGGGTGACACGCCGCTGATGGGAACGGCGCCCAATGGCGAGCCGCTCTATGCCGCGCAATGGTATCGCGAGCCCTATGACAGCGAGCTTTCCGGCTATCTGTCAACGGCGGACGGTCCGGGCTGGGGCCTGATCGCCTGCAAGACGGAGCCGGAATTCCGCGTGGACCAGTGCGTGACCCTGGACGAATATCCCACCGGATCGCGCATCGCCAACGCGGTGCTGCAGGCGGCGTGGCAGTTCCGCGTTCGCCCTCCCCGCAAGGGCGGAAAGGCGCTGGTCGGCGAATGGGTGGGCATCCGGATCGATTACGGGATCCGGCGGCGGTGAGGGGCATTCATGTGCCGGGGAAAGTACCGGGCCTCAGATAAGCGAACATATGATTCACATAGTCGATCTTGCCCAGGTCGACCCCGGCGGCGCGCAGGATCGCGTAGGCGATCATGATGTGGAAATAGAATTGGGGCAGCGCCCAGTCGCGGACATATTGCTCCGCGGTCATGTCGAAAGTCGTGCCATCCGGTAATATGTGGACGATCGGCCTTTTCAGATCCGTGCCGAACTCCGCCGAAGAAAGCGATTCGACAATCGCGATCGTCTCCCCGATCCTTGCCCGGGCATCGGCTATCGTTCCGGGCTGACTTCCGCCGTCGCGCCCTTCATTCAGCAAGCTGTCGATCAACGGCGGAAACGCTTCGCCGCGAAGACGGTAGAGCCCTTCCTGTGCCTGCACGCACACGAAACGAACCTGAGTGGACAGCGGGAACATGTCGTCGGCAAGACGGGCCGTCAGCAACGCTTCGGCCCGGTCGTCCGGCATGCTCGCCTGTGCTTTTGTGAGCCAGCCTGACAGCGCCTTCAGCATCTGGAGATAGGTCGGGGCGAGAAGGTTCATCAAGGGCATGAGAGGCATCCGCACGATCGGCATCGGGCAGCTTGCACGACCCGGCTGGCGGCCATCATCCCACCAGCCTCAGCATCTGGCGCGGCGCGACCTGCACCGCCACCACTCCGGCGATCATTTCAAGCCGCTCCATCAGCTCGGCATCGACCTGAAAATCCTTGCCGAGACGCAGCTGCGCCACCTGTCCGCCCTCGACCAGCGCGCGCAGGCGGATCTCGCCATTGCCGCCGCGCGCTCCGCCGAGCAGCGTCTTGATCTGCGGCACCGCCACCGCATCCTCGACATCGATCCAGATTTCCATGCGCATGCCGCTCGCCACCGACTGGAAAGACTGGACCATGCGCACGGTGACGCGCGGCACCTCCTCGCCCGGCAGGCGTTCCAGCTCGACGGTCATCAGCGCACAGTCGCCCGCTTCCGCCATCGTTGCGATGGCCTTGCACCCCGCCTCGTCGAAACAGCTCGCCTGGAACTGCCCACTGCTGTCGGAGAAAGTCGCGGCGACATAGCGCGCACCGCGCCGCGTTTCGCGCCAGCGCACGTCCTCGACCAGCGCGGCCATCACCGCGCCGGTGCGCGCGCCCTCCTCAGTCACATGGGAAGGCTGGGCGCACAGCTCGCCAAAACTTTTCGCGCCCTTCGCCTGCGCGATATGGGTATAGCGATCCACCGGGTGCGCAGAGAAATAGAAGCCGAAAGCATCCTTCTCCTGCGCCATGCGCGTGATGTTGGACCAGCTTTCGTGGAGCGGCACGCGCACCTCGGCATGCGGCGTATCCTCGCCGCCGAACAGACCGCCCTGCCCGCTTTCGCGCGCCTCATGCGCGCTGGCGGCGGCGTTCAGGATCACCTCGGCGGCGGCATGCACACCCGCGCGGTCGGCATGAACGCTGTCGAATGCGCCCGCCGACGCAAGGCTTTCGAGCTGTCGCCGGTTGAGCGTGCGCGGCTCGATCCGGTCGGCGAAATCGTCGAGGCTCCTGAATGGGCCGTTCTGCTCCCGCTCTTCGACAAGCTGTTCCATCGCCTTTTCGCCAACGCCCTTCAGGCCGCCGAGCGCATAGCGCACGGCCCAATGGAGACGCTCATCGTCGCTCTCGCTTTCCACCGGCTCGACCGTGAAATCCGCGCCAGCGCAGTTGATGTCAGGCGGCAGGCAGGTCAGCCCCGTGCGCCGCATGTCGTCGACGAACACCGTCAGCTTGTCCGTCAGGTGAATATCGAACGCCATCGACGCGGCGAAGAATTCGGCCGGGTAATGCGCCTTCAGCCAGGCGGTATGATAGGCGAGCAGCGCATAGGCCGCCGCGTGACTCTTGTTGAAGCCATAGCCCGCGAACTTGTCGATCAAGTCGAACAGCTCGTTCGCCTTGGCGCGGGGGATGTTCGACTGCTCGGCGCACCCTTTCACGAAACGGTCGCGCTGCGCGTCCATTTCCGCCTTGATCTTCTTGCCCATCGCGCGGCGCAGCAGGTCGGCGTCGCCAAGGCTGTAGCCCGCGAGGATCTGCGCGGCCTGCATCACCTGCTCCTGATAGACGAAGATACCGTATGTTTCCTTGAGGATCGGCTCCAGCAGGATATGCGGATAGTC
Organism: Sphingobium sp.; assembly: GCA_050176605.1. Lineage (GTDB taxonomy): Bacteria > Pseudomonadota > Alphaproteobacteria > Sphingomonadales > Sphingomonadaceae > Sphingobium. The sequence goes on from JBFXHW010000102.1 coordinate 5,014, forward strand.
GATCACCTCCTGCCCGTTCTTGCGCCGCCCGAACATCGGAATATTGTCCATCGGGCCGGGGCGATAGAGCGAGACGAGCGCGATGATGTCGCCGAAATTGGTCGGGCGGACCGCGGCCAGCGTCTTGCGCATCCCTTCCGATTCCAGCTGGAACACGCCCACCGTGTCGCCGCGCTGAAGCAGGGCATAAACCGCCGGATCGTCCCATGGCAGCGTTTCGAGATCGAGTTCGACGCCGCGCTGCTTCAGCAACGCCACCGCGCGCTGAAGCACCGAAAGCGTCTTGAGGCCCAGAAAGTCGAACTTCACGAGACCCGCCGCCTCGACATATTTCATGTCGAACTGCGTCACCGGCATGTCGGAGCGTGGATCGCGATAAAGCGGCACGAGCTGACTGAGCGGCCGGTCGCCGATCACCACGCCCGCCGCATGCGTGGAACTGTGACGTGGCAGGCCTTCCAGTTGCATTGCCAGATCGACCAGCCGCTTCACCTGACCGTCGGCCTTGTACTCCGCGACGAACTCGCTCGACCCGTTCATCGTGCGCTCGAGCGTCCACGGGTCGGTCGGATGGTTGGGCACCATCTTGGCGAGCCGGTCGACCTGATTATAGCTCATCTGGAGCACGCGGCCGGTATCCTTCAGCACCGCGCGCGCCTTCAGCTTTCCGAAAGTGATGATCTGCGCGACATGATCCGAACCATATTTCTGCTGGACGTAGCGGATCACCTCGCCGCGCCGGGTTTCGCAGAAGTCGATATCGAAATCCGGCATCGACACGCGCTCGGGATTGAGGAACCGCTCGAACAGCAGGCCGAGCGCGAGCGGGTCGAGATCGGTAATGGTCAGCGCCCAGGCGACCACGCTGCCCGCGCCCGATCCGCGCCCCGGCCCGACCGGGATGTCGTGCGTCTTCGCCCATTTGATGAAATCGGAAACGATCAGGAAATAGCCCGGAAATCCCATCTGGATGATGATGTCGAGCTCGAACTCCAGCCGGTCGAGATAGGGCTTGCGCCGGTCCGCGTCGTCGACGCCCAGCTTCGCCAGCCGCGCCTCCAGCCCCGCGCGCGCCTCGTCGCGCAGCATCGTCGCCTCACCCTCGATGTCGCCCGCGAGGCTCGGTAGGATCGGCTTGCGCTTGGGCGCCATCACCGCGCATCGCTGCGCCACCACCAGCGTATTGGCCAGCGCCTCGGGCAGGTCCTCGAAGATGCGCTTCATCTCGGCGGCCGGTTTCATCCACGCGTCGGGCGAGGACGTGCGGCGGTCGGCGCTTTCGACATAGGCGCTGTCGGCGATGCACAGCATCACGTCATGCGCCTGATGAAAGGACGGTTCGGCAAAACAGGTGGGGTTGGTCGCGACCAGCGGCAGGTTCCGCGCAAAGGCGAGATCGATGAGATGCGGTTCCGCCTTGCCCTCGACCGGATCGAGCCTACGGCATATCTCGATATAGAGCCGGTCGGGAAACAGCCGCTCCAGCATTGCGCAATAGTCCGCGGCCGCCTCGGGCTGGTCCTCCGCATAAAGCCGGGCCAGCGCGCCCTCGCCGCCCGCCGTCAGGCAGATCAGGTCGTCGGTATGCCCCTCCAGCGCCGCCATCGTGACATGCGCCTGCTCCTCGATCGGCCGGTCGAGATGCGCCATCGATACGAGCGCGCAGAGATTGTCATAGCCTTGGGCAGTCTGCGCATAGAGAGCGATCCAGTCATGCACCGGCGCGGCGTTCTCCGGCCGACCGGGACGCGCAACGCACAGCATCGTGCCGACGATCGGCTGAACACCCTCGCCCGCACAGGCCTCCGAAAACGCCATCGCCGCATAAAGGCCGTTGCGGTCGGTCAGCGCGGCGGCAGGAAAGCTCAGCTTCTTCGCCTGTTTGGCGATCTGCTTGGGCTCGATCGCCCCGTCGAGCATGGTGTAGCTCGAAAAGACACGCAGCGGAACGAAGGAGGCATGGGAAGCTGCGGAAGCGGGCGCGGCGGGCATGGGAGAGAGAGTATCGCCACGCGCCCGCCCGGGCAACCGCGCGAAAAAGTTATCCACAGATGATCGGCCTGGCCGAAATTTGACTCCGCGGCCCGCCCATGGTCTCTTTTCGCGAGGAAGATGAACAAGGGGTAACAGCGATGAACACGTCCAACCCGATCAACCTGCCGCCCGGCCTTGTCGAGCGCGTGAAGAACATCATCATGAAACCGAAGGAGGAATGGCCCGCGATCGAGGCGGAGCAGACCGGCATTCCGGGCCTCTACACCCGATATGTCGCGATCCTTGCCGCGATACCCGCACTCGCCACATTCCTGCGCGCCGTGCTGTTTGGCTATGGCATGTTCGGTTTCAGCTATCGCCCCGGCTTCGTTGCCGCGCTGGCGATGGGCATCTCGCAATATGTGATGGCCTTCGTCAGCGTCGCCATCGTTGCCTTCATCACCGATTTCCTGGTGACGAAGTTCGATGGTACCGCCAACCGGACCGCCGCGTTCAAGCTCTCCGCCTACAGCGCGACGGCCGCCTGGCTCGCAGGCATCTTCAACCTCATTCCCGGCCTCGGTATCCTGGGCCTGCTCGGTCTCTACAGCTTCTATCTCTTCTACACCGGCCTGCCGGTGCTGATGAAGGTGCCGCAAGAGAAGGCGCTGGTCTGCACCATCGTCGTCGCGCTTGCCTCCATCATACTCTCGATCGTCGCCGGAGCCGTGCTGCGTCCTGTCTCCGCCATGTTCGACGGTCCCGTTCATCACCAGGGCATGCCAGCGACGATGTGAGGAGTCGAGAACGAACCTGCCACCAGGGGTCTGCGTCCGGAAGGGGCGGCGAGACTCTCGCGCTCTTTCGGTTATGATGGGAACCCGCTCCCCGAGTCGCGCATTGTGCGGGGTACCTCGAAACGAAAAACGAGCCGAGAACGATGCCGAACAATATTGTTGCCCCGAAGACTTTCAAATATCGCTATGTCACCGCCGATCATTTCGGCAAATGGTATGGCTCGAAGGAAGAGGCGCAGCGCCACAGCGCGCGTATCGGGGCGGGATATTTCGACGAGAGCACTGGCGAATTCTACGCCTATCCCGGAACGCGTCTCGAGGTATTCGAGCCGCGCTCGGTGGCCGACGCAGCGCGCCGGCAGGTCTTTTCCTTCGGCACGGAAGCGGCGGCGTCCGCCTGACGGATCCTGCCCAACCGGGGCTTATTCCAGCACGCCCTCGTGCAGCCTGACGATGCGGTCCATCCGCGCGGCCAGCCTCTCGTTATGAGTCGCGACCAGGGCTGACGCGCCCTCGCCGCGCACCAGCCGCAGGAACTCGTCGATCACGACATCCGCCGTGCGCTCGTCCAGATTGCCGGTGGGCTCGTCGGCCAGCACCAGCGCGGGCCGGTTGGCGAGCGCGCGGGCCACCGCCACCCGTTGCTGCTCTCCGCCCGAAAGCTGGCTCGGCCGATGCTCCAGTCGGTGGCCGAGGCCGAGGCCGGTGAGCAGTTCCTCCGCCCTTTTGCGCGCATCCGCCTCGGCGGCGTCGCGCACCATCTGCGGCAGCATGACATTCTCGGTCGCGTTGAAATCGGGCAGCAGATGATGGAACTGATAGACGAAGCCGAGCGCATCCCGGCGCAGCCTTGTGCGCTCGTCATTGCCCAGTTTCGCCGCTTCCTCGCCCATTATCAGGATCGACCCCTGGAATCCGCCTTCCAGCAGACCGACCGCCTGCAACAGCGTCGACTTGCCAGATCCGGAAGGACCGAGCAGCGCGACAATCTCTCCGCCCGCAATGCGCAAGTCGACACCGCGCAGCACCTCGATCGTCACCTCGC
>JBFXHW010000103.1:0-8826 GCA_050176605.1 Sphingobium sp.
CCAGGCGGGCAAGGACGGCATCGCGAAAATTCTCGGCAAACAGGTCGAGAAAGGCAAGATGGAGCAGTCCGCGCTCGATGACGTGCTGGCCCGCATCGAACCGGTGGCCGATTATACGCCGATGGCCGCAGCGGAAATCATCATCGAGGCCGCCACGGAGCGTGAGGAAATCAAGGCGAAGATTTTCGAGGCGGTCGGCAAGGTCCTTGGAGAGGGCGCGATCCTTGCATCCAACACGTCCTCGATCTCGATCACCCGCCTCGCAAGTTACGCCGCCGATCCGGCGCGTTTCATCGGCATCCATTTCTTCTCGCCCGTGCCGCTGATGCCGCTGGTCGAACTGATCAATGGTCTCGCCACGGCAGAAGCGACTACCAAGGCCGCGCTCGCCTATGGCGAGAAGCTGGGCAAGCAGATGATTGTTGCAGCCGACAGCCCCGGTTTCGTGGTGAACCGGATCCTGCTCCCGTTGCTGAACGAAGCGTGCTTCGCGGTGGGCGAGCGGCTGGCGTCGATCCCGGACATCGACAAGGGCTGCAAGCTCGGCTTGGGGCATCCGATGGGCCCGCTGACGCTGGCCGACATGGTCGGGCTTGACGTGTGCCTCAACGTGCTGCGCGTCTATCAGGAAGACTTTGGCGATCCCAAATATCGCCCTGCGCCGATCCTCGTGAAGCTGGTGGAGGCTGGCTGGCTTGGCCGCAAGACGGGCAAGGGCTTTTACGACTATTCCGGAGCGGAGCCGGTTCCCAGCTTCTGACCGGATGGCGGCGCAGCAGAGTCTATCGCTCTAACCGCGCCAGCTTGCCCAGCTTTCAGCAAGGTACCGTTCCAGCGCGGACGGTTTCACGGACAGCAATTCGTCGAACAGCGGTATCGACAGCTTTTCGATCCGCGTCCGCGCGTTGCGGGTGAGCGCAATCGCCGTTTCGGTCTCCACGATCGGAGTGGCTCGATCGGAAAGGGTGCGCAGATGCGATTCCAGCACCATCAGGTCGTGGTGGTCGCCAAGCAGATCGGACACCCGCCCGGCCGTTTTTTCCCGCGCCTTCATCGCATCGGGAGCGACCGGGCGGAGCAACTGGCAGTGGTAGAGGTGATATTTCACGCGCTTGCGCAGCTCGTGATGGCGATGCCCGTCCGCATCGTCATCGAGCGATGCCGCCGCCTTCCGCGCCCGCGCGTAGGTCTTGACCAGCCCCGGGGCAATGGCGTCCCAGCCATCCGCCGCCATCGCCCCGCGGCTGGCCCGTTCACCCGCCTGTACAAGCCGGTCGCGGCACTGTGCGAGGAGGGCGACGCGATCGACCTCGCTGTCCCCGGCATCGCATTGCGTGTCGAGCATCTTCGCAATCCGGTTCCAGCCTCCGCCGGAGAGCGTTTTCCGGTGGCGGGCGGCCAGCTTCCCGAGCAGGTCGTGCATCACCTTTCGGTCGCGCAACCCGCCGATCAGGCTGGCCATGTCGCGGATCGCTGCATTCTCTTCGGCATAGGCAGGGAAGGCAGGCCGCACCAGCCGGAAGAGGCCGCGCAGCCTTTTGCAGCATTTTCGCACCTCATGGATCACCCTGTCCGGATCGGCGGGCCCGTCAATCGCGGCAATCGCGCCGCGGATCTGCTCACGCGCAATCCGGCGAATGGCATCCTCAACGGACCGGTCCTTGCGCCGGAAGCGATAGGCCATCGAAAGCAGTTTCCCGAATTGAACCGATAGGCAACGGTAGCAGGCAGGACGGCGCGCGTCATCAGGCGTCGGTTCGCCTCCGCTCCTCGTCTGTTTGCGGTAAACCTTTGGGGCGGGCAAAGTGACCATCAAGATCCGCGGTTCCCAAATTCACGCTTGAGAATGGCGCGGAATAGGAGAAGTAAGGTCTCATGACACAGCTCCGCATTTCCGCTTCGCTGCTGGCGCTGATGCTCGTCGCCGCGCCCGCTTCCTCGCAAACCCAGCCGACCGCGCCAGTCACTCCGATGACGCCCGACGTCGTCGAAAAATATGCCCCGGATCTGCCCGACGCAGATTTCATCCGCCGTGAGGTGATGATCCCGATGCGAGACGGCACGAAGCTCTACACGGCGATCGTGATGAAGAAAGGCACGAAGAACGCGCCGATCCTGCTTTCGCGTACGCCCTATGACGCGCACGGATCGGTGACCCGCAACAAGAGCCTGCGCGCGGTCGACATATTGCCCGCGATGGATGCGGAATTCATCGATGATAATTATATCCGCGTCTATCAGGACATTCGCGGCCTTTATAAGTCCGAAGGCGAGTTCGTGATGAATCGGCCGCTGGCCGGGCCGCTCAACACCACCAAGATCGACGAGTCGACGGATGCGTGGGACACGATCGACTGGCTGGTCAAGAATGTGCCGGAAACGAACGGCAAGGTCGGCGTCATCGGATCCTCCTATCTCGGTTTCACCACGCTGATGGCCGAAATCAACCCGCACCCGGCATTGAAGGCGGCAGTGCCGCAAAGCCCGATGGTCGACGGCTGGATGGGCGACGACTGGTTCCACAACGGTGCGTTCCGGACGTCGAGCCTCGACTATGCTGTGGCGCAGAGCGTGGGAAAGGCGGATGCGGGAGCCGGCATCCCGCATGGCGAAGGGGACGATTATACGCGCTATCTTGCGGCCGGATCGATGGGCGATTTTGCGAAATACTGGCAGATCGACCAGGTGCCCTTTGTCCGCAAGCTGATCGAGAATCCGGCCTATACGGATTTCTGGAGCCTGCAGGCGGTCGACAAGCTGATGGCGGTGCGCGACATTACCGTGCCGACGATGATCGAGGTCGGCCAGTGGGACCAGGAAGACAGCTATGGCGGCCCGGCGGTCTATGCCGCGCTGAAGGACAAGCCCGCGCTGAAGGGCAAGCTCAACCTCTCGATCGGGCCCTGGCGTCATTCCGGCGCGAACCATTATGGCTATGAACTGGGGATGCTCACTTTCGCGGGTGATACGGCGGCGCAATGGCGGCGCGAATGGGTGAAGCCCTTTTTCGATCAATATCTGAAGGGCGGCCCGGCGCTCAAGCTGCCTGCCGCGATTACCTATGCGACCGGGATAGACAAATGGGAGGAATCGCCACGCTGGCCGATGGGCGAGGCTTCGCCCTTCTATCTTGGGGCCGGCATGACAGCGGGTTTCGGCAAGCCGGGCCAGCCAGGATGGGACAGCTATATCTCCGACCCTGCTCATCCCGTTCCGTTCCTGCCGCGCCCGATCGACATGGGCGCGCGCGACCAGTGGACAAGCTGGCTGGTGCATGACCAGCGTTTCGTCGATGGCCGATCTGACGTGCTGACCTATACCGGCCAGCCACTCGACAAGGCCGTGCACATAATGGGCGCGCCGGGCGCGGACATCTATGTTTCCACCACCGGCACCGATGCAGATTTCGTGGTGAAATTGCTCGACATCTATCCCAATGACATCCCGGAGGCAGGCTCGCCGGGCGTCAGGCCAAGCATGGCCGGTTATGAGCTGCCCGTCGGCATCGAGATCTTCCGCGGACGCTATGTGAAGAGCTTCGCCAAACCGGAGGCGCTGGTGCCGGGGCAGACAGTTCGGGTAAGGTTTACCCTGCCCAATGTCGACCATGTGTTCCTGCCCGGACACCGCATCGCCGTGCAGATCCAGTCGAGCCTGTTCCCGCTCTACGACCGCAACCCGCAGACCTTCGTCCCCAACATCTTCTGGGCGAAAAAGGATGACTACAAGGCCGCCACGATCAGCGTGTCACATGGCGGGGATCGCGCGAGCGCAGTCTGGCTGCCCGTCGTGCCCTGAGCCGGCGAGGTCGTCGGGCGCGGGAAACCGGGACCGGGAAAAAAGCCGTTCCCACTGGGAGCAAAAATGCTCTATGGGCGCGGCCATGAACGATATCGACAGACACGCCCCTGATCCCGCCCTGCTGGCGAAGGCCGAAACGCTTGTCGAGGCGCTGCCCTATATGCAGCGATACGAGGGCAAGACCTTCGTCGTGAAATATGGCGGCCATGCGATGGGCGACCCGGAGGCGGCGCGCGACTTCGCCGAGGATGTCGTGCTGATGAAGGCGGTCGGCATCAATGTCGTGGTCGTCCATGGCGGCGGTCCGCAGATCGGCGCGATGCTGAAGCGGCTGGGCGTGGAATCGCAGTTCGTCGGCGGCCTGCGCGTGACCGACGCCGAAACCGCGCAGATCGCCGAGATGGTTCTGGCCGGCAGCATCAACAAGGAAATCGTCGGCTGGATTTCGCAGGCGGGCGGGCGCGCCGTCGGCATTTCCGGCAAGGACGGTGGCCTTGTCATCTGCGAGAAGGTGGGCGGCACGCGCGAGGCGGACCCCAATAGCGGGATCGAACGGCATGTCGATCTGGGCTTTGTCGGCGATCCAACGACGGTCGACCGGCGCATCATCGACAGCCTGACGCGGGATGGCATCATTCCGGTGATCGCGCCGGTGGGCATCGGGGCGGACGGCCACACCTACAACATCAATGCCGACACGATGGCGGGCGCGATTGCCGCCGCGCTCGGCGCGACACGCTTCTTTCTGCTGACCGATGTGCCGGGCGTGCTCGACAAGGCAGGTGAACTGATGACCGACCTCGATCCCGCGCGCATCCGCGCGCTGAAGGGGGACGGCACCATCACCGGCGGCATGATCCCCAAGCTCGACACCTGCGTCCACGCTGTGGAAGGCGGAGTCGATGCCGCGGTCATTCTCGACGGACGCGTGCCCCATGCGATGCTGCTGGAAATCTTCACGGATCGCGGTGCGGGCACGCTGGTGAGGGCCTGATTATCCGGCGAAAAGCTGCCGGGTTGTGCCGGGGCCTCGCGCTGGGCTAATGGTGGCCAGCGGCTGGACGCCAGCCACGCAATTGGAGAACCCATGGTTTTTGCCCTGTACCAGATCATTACAATCCTGTTGAACGTGCTGTGGTGGATCATCATCGTCCAGGCGATCATGAGCTGGCTGATCGCGTTCAACGTCATCAACACCCATAATGACGTGGTCCGGTCGATCTGGATCGCGCTCGACCGGCTGACCCAGCCCATCTATCGACCGATAAGACGGATCATGCCCGATCTGGGTGCGCTGGACCTGTCGCCGATGGTGGTGCTGTTGCTGATCATCATCCTGCAGCAGGCGGTTCTGCCGCCGATCTTCTCCGCCCTGATGTGAAGCGATGTCCGCCTCCTTCCTGCGGGTGGACGGGCCGGATCTGATTCTTGCCGTCAGGCTGACGCCACGCGGCGCTCGGGATGCGGCAGGCGGGATATGGCAGGATGACAAGGGGGCGGTCTGGATACAGGCCTCCGTCCGGGCGGTGCCGGAAAAGGGAAAGGCCAATGCCGCGCTGGTCGCGCTCATTGCCAAGAGCCTCCGCATTCCGGCAAAGAGTATCGCGCTCGAATCGGGCGGAACAGGCAGGCTGAAACGGTTGCGGCTCGCGGGATATGCCGGCGAGGCCGAACGGATAGAACAGGAACTGAACGAACGATGACGATAGGCAAGCTGATAGACGGAAAGGCCTTCGCGGCAGGACTGCGCGAGCGCGTGGGCGAAGGCGTGGCGGAGTTCGTCGCGCGTACCGGACGCAAGCCCGGCCTTGCCGTCGTCCTGGTCGGTGAAGACCCGGCGAGCGCCGTCTATGTGCGCAACAAGGGCAAGATGACCGTCGCCGCCGGCATGGAAAGCTTCGAGTATCGCCGCCCCGCGACGATAGCCGAGGACGAGCTGCTGGAACTGGTCGAGGAGCTGAACGGCGATCCGCGCGTGGACGGCATCCTCGTGCAGTTGCCGCTGCCAAAGCATATCGACGAGCAGAAGGTGATCGCCACGATCGATCCGGACAAGGACGTCGATGGCTTCCACGTGGTCAACAGCGGCAAGCTCGCCGTCGGTCAGAAGGCGCTGGTGCCCTGCACGCCGCTGGGCTGCCTGATGCTGCTGAAGGACGAACTGGGCGATCTGTCGGGAATGGAGGCGGTGGTGGTCGGCCGTTCCAACATCGTCGGCAAACCGATGGCGCAGCTTCTGCTCGGCGAGAATTGCACGGTAACAATCGCGCACAGCCGCACGCGCGACCTCGCCGGCGTGGTCCATCGCGCGGATATCGTCGTGGCGGCAGTGGGCCGTGCCGAGATGGTGAAGGGCGAATGGATCAAGCCAGGTGCCATCGTGATCGACGTCGGCATCAACCGGATTCAGGCCGAAGAAGAAGGCAAGACAAAGATCGTCGGCGATGTCGCCACGGCGGAGGCGATCAGCCATGTTCGCGCGATCACGCCCGTGCCCGGCGGCGTCGGGCCGATGACCATCGCGGTGCTGTTGCGCAATACGCTGGTTGCGGCCTGCGCGCGCGAAGGGATCGCGCCACCCGAGGATCTGTGAAGCACGCGGCTGGCCTGCTGCTTCTGGCGGTGCTGCTCGCCGCGCCCGCCGCCGCGCGCAAGTCTGACGAGCGGCGCCAGCGCGTCTTCACCAACCCCAGCGACATCGTCGCCGCCGAGATTGCGTTCAACCGGCTGGCCCAGGAAAAGGGGCAGTGGACCGCCTTTCGCGAAACCGCCGCCGACGATGCCGTGATGTTCGTGCCGCAGAAGGTGCTGGCGCAGGACTGGCTCAAGAAGCGCACCGATCCGCCCGCCTCGGTGAAGTGGCAGCCGCTGCGCGTCTATATCTCCTGCAACGGGCGGCTGGCCGAGTCGACCGGCGCGTGGCAGCGACCGGACGGCAGCCAGGGCTATTTCACGACGATCTGGCGGCTCGATGACAAGGGCAGATGGAAATGGGTGCTCGACCATGGCGATGCCCTGGCAAACCCGCTGGCGGCGAGTGACATGGTGGAGGGTCATGTCGCGACCTGCCGCCGATCCGACAGACCGCGCGATCCGGACGCTGCGCCGCCAGAGGATGAAAGCCTGCTCTGGGATTATGATGTCGCGCCGGATGGCGGACGCGAAGTGCGCGTGCGGGTATGGGACGGCAGCGCCTATCAGAAAGTGATCGACGATCGGGTGAAGGCGCCATGATCGAACTGTTCGTCTCGGCCTTCGTCACGCTCTTCGTCATCATCGATCCGCCGGGATGCGCGCCGATCTATGCCAGCATCACAAGCGAGGCCGATGTCGCGCAGCGCCGGTCGATGGCGATCCGCGCGGTGGCGATCGCTTCGCTGATCCTGCTGGTCTTCGCCCTCTATGGCAAACAGTTGCTGAGCGTGCTGGGCATCGAACTCAACAGCTTTCGCATCGCGGGCGGCATCATGCTGTTCATGATCGCGCTCGACATGGTGTTTGAAAAGCGGACCCAGCGGCGCGAGGACCGCGCGCAGAAAATCATCGATACGCCGGAAATAGAGGATGTGTCGGTATTTCCGATGGCGATGCCGATGATCGCGGGTCCGGGTACGATCACGTCGGTCATGCTGTTGATGGCGAGGGCGGACGGATTCGAGGAGCGCGCCGTGGTATTGGGCGCGATGGCGGCCAACCTCCTGCTCATGCTGGTCGCGTTGCTTGCGGCGGGGCCGATCATGAAGGTGCTCGGCGCCAAGATCGAGGCGGTGATCACCCGCCTGCTTGGCGTCCTGCTCGCGGCGCTGGCCGTACAGTTCGTGATCGACGGGATAAAGGTAAGCATAACGTGATTGCGCATGGTCTCTCCGGCCTGATTGCCGGTTGTATCGCAATGGCTGCGGTTGCGCAGGCGCGGGACGAGGCCGGACCTCCGGTCGCGTGGACGGAGCCGATGGCGCCGTTCCGCATTACAGAAAACATCTATTATGTAGGTACGAAAGGCATTGCCGCCTATCTGCTGACAAGCCCGCAGGGTCACATCCTGATCGACGGCGGCTTGCCCGCGAACGCGGCTATCATCGAACGCAATATCGCGACGCTTGGGTTCAAACTCAGCGATGTGCGCCACCTGCTGATTAACCATGCGCATTATGACCATGCCGGCGGCCTCGCCAAGCTGAAGCGTGATACAGGGGCGACGCTATGGGCAGGTGCGGGCGACGTGCCGGACCTTGAGTCGGGGCGCAATGCAGGCCGTCCGGAACTCGGCTCCTTTCCCTCGGTAAAGGTCGATCACAAGGTGCGGGACGGCGAGATGCTGAAACTGGGCCCGATCACAATGAAAGCGATAGCTACGCCGGGCCATACCAAGGGCTGCACAAGCTGGCAGACGTCAGCGGCGGGCAAGAGCGTGCTGTTCGCGTGCAGCTTTACCGTGGCCGGACAAAATCTGATCGATGACCCCCAATACAGGACCGCTGCGGCGGATTTCCGTGCGACGTTCGCGAAACTGCGGAAAATGAAGGCCGATATTTTCCTGACCTTTCATCCCGAATTTTTCAATATGGACAGGAAGCTCGCCCGGCGTAAGTCCGGCGATGCGAACGCCTTTGTCGATCCGGGTGAGTTCGGTCGCGTAATCTCGGCTTCCAAGGCCGCATTTGTCAAAGAGATCGACCGCCAGAAGGCGGCAAGGGCAGCGGAGAAATAATCCCCGCTACCCCGTCGCCGAACCTATCGGCAAAGCCGAAGATCAGCTGGCCGCGACGTCGGCCTCTGTAACCGGAACGATCTTTATCTCGACCCGCCGATTCTGTGCCTTGCCTTCGGCGGTCGCATTGTCGGCTATCGGCTGGGTTTCGCCGAAGCCACGCGTCTCCATGCGCGCGGACTGCACGCCATGGGTTGAAAGATAGTCGGCGACCGATTGTGCCCGCCGTTGCGACAAGCCCTGATTATAGGCGTCGGACCCGTCGCTGTCGGTGTGGCCGTAAATATCGATGTAGGTCGGGGGATATTCCGGCA
>JBFXHW010000104.1:0-8800 GCA_050176605.1 Sphingobium sp.
GACCCGGCCCCGGTCCAGCACATTGCCGCGCACGCCGTTGAGCGGCCAGACTCCCTGCGCCAATATCGGCCCCTTGCGGTCGAGAGGCTGGCCCATTGCATCTATGATGCGGCCGATCAGCCCGTCACCGACCTGCACCATATTGGCCGCACTGTCTGGCTTCACCCGCGCGCCGTTCTCAAGTGGTGCATCGACATCGAGCGGAACGAGTATAGCGCGATTTCCGCGGAATCCGGCAACTTCTGCCCTGGCAAAATCGCCATCGGCAGTCCGCACGCGCGCACCCGTCCCGATCGGACGGTTGAAACCCGTGACCTCGAGCATCCCGCCTTCATGGCTGACCAGGCGGCCCACATGACGCGGCGTATCGGGCAGCACGACATGATCGAGCAGGCGCTCTGCATGGGCGAGACTGGCGCCTATCACGGCCTCCCCTCCATGTCGTCCAGCATCGCCTTGAGCCGCGAAATCTGGATATCCGGCCCATCCTCGATCCAGCCGTCGGCTGTCTCGAGCCGCACACCGCCGCGCGCGACATCAGCGTCCGGCGTCAACGGGAAGCCGAATTCACGCCCTTCGAGCAGCGCGATATCATCCGGATTCACATGGAGGCTGGACCGGCTCTGGCCTTCCTCGATAAATGCCGCGACCGTTTCGACACGCCGTGCAAGCGCATCGACATTAACCGGAGTTTCCCCGACGATCTGGCTTACGAGGCGGATCACGGCCGCCGAAAGCATTGAAGCGAGCGCACCGTTGGCGGCGGGCACGAGTTGATCAAACGCGTGAGCCAGTTTCACCCGCGCATCCTCATCGGCCGCGAAATTCTCGGTCGCGATCCGCATCCCCGCATCGAAGCCTTCCGCAAAGGCATCGGCCCGCGCCTGCTCGACCGGATCGGTCTTGCTCGTTTCGCCGTGCCCCAGCGGCTGGCGCGCGCGCATCTCCTGCCCATCGGCAAAGCGGGCATGGAATATGCCCTCACGAACGGTCTTGCCGAGCGCACCAATGGCAATCGCCTGTGGTTCGGGCAGGTTGGAGGAAGAAAGGATATTAGACAAAATCGTCTCCCGGTCCGCCGAGCATGATCGTGCCCTGCTCGGCCAGACGCCGTGCCTCCGCGACGATCTTCTTCTGCGCCTCGACGACATCGGCAAGCCGCATCGGCCCGCGCTCTTCCATCTCGTCGACGATCGACTGCGCAGCACGCTGGGACATGCAACCGAGCATCTTTGCCTTGAGCATTTCGTTCGCGCCCTTCAGCGCCACGACCAGCAGCTCCGTGTCGATGCCGCGCAGCAGTGCGCCCATATTCTTTTCGTCCATGTCGATCAGGTTGTCGAAGATGAACATCTCCTCCTCGATCGTCTGGGCGATGATCTTGTCGCGCTTGGTCAGCGCCTTGATAATGCGCGTTTCCATATCCTTGCGGACATTGTTCATGATCGCTGCCGCCTCGCTTGTGCCGCCGCGTTGTGACACGGCGCCCTTCTTCGCGATGGGTGTGCCGCTCGACATCATGACTTCAAGATCGTCGAGCGCCTCGGCTGAAACCGGGCCCAGCGTCGCAATGCGATAGATGATATCTTCCTGCCGCTCGGCCGGCAGCATCGAAAGCACGTCCGCCGCCACAGGCGGTTCCAGATGGGCAAGGACGATCGCCACGACCTGTGGATGCTCATGTTCGATGATCGCAACGATTTCGCCTGCTTCCATCCATTTCAGCATCGAAAGCTTGTTGGTGCGGGTTGGCGGCGTGATGCGCGCAAGGATGTTGTCCGCGCGTTCCGGCCCCAGAGCCTTGTGCATCGCACCCCGGATGTGGCGCGTCGCGCCATAGCCGATGGTGGTACGACGGCGCGCCTTGCTGACGAACTGATCGAGCGCCTGATTGACCTCCTCGATCTCCACGTCCGCGACATCGTACATCGCATAACCGAGCTGACGCACTTCATCCGGTTCGAGACGCGAGAGGATCTGCGCCGCTTCATCCTCGTTGAAGAGCATGAGAAGGACGGCGGCCGCGGCGCTGCCGTGCAGCGGCTTCAGATCGCCTTCGTCAAAATCGAGATCGAGATCAGGCATTCTCTTTCGCCTTGCCCTCTCTCAACAGATCGCGGACGACAAGGGCGGCGCGATCGGGATCCTGCTTCACGAAATTTCGGATGAGTTCGGCGCGCTGGGCATAATCAGGCGTCGAGCTGATCATGTCGAGCGTCACCATATTGCCGGGATTGGCCTGCGCAGCCTTCGCCAGCTCCTGCGACATCTGCTGCCCGATTTCCTTGCGCTTGGCCGCGCGCTGGGCAGCGGACATTTCGGGCCCTTTCTTCACTTCCCCCAGCTTCTTGAGCATCGGCCGACCGATACCGAAGATCAGTACCGCGACGACAGCAAGGGCGGAAATGTTGCGCACCAGCATCTTGAACCAGCCCGCCTCATAGAAGGGCGTTCCTTCATCCTCGGCGCCCGGTGTCTTGACGAAGCTGCGCGAACTCAGTGCTACACTATCTCCGCGCGTTTCGTCGAACCCTACCGCGCTCTTGACCAGCGTTTCGAGTGCCGCAATTTCTTCTGGCTTGCGCGGCTTGCCGTCCGGGCCGTTGTCGAGCGCGACGGCAACCGACAGGCGCTTTACGGTGCCCACGGCATCGCGGGTGACGGATACCTCGCGGCCCAGCTCGAAGCTGCGGTTGAAGGTTTCCTGCGTGCGCAGCGGCGCAAGCTTGGGAATGGTCTGGCCGTTGGGCGCGGTTCCGCCGGGAAGGGCCTGTGTGCCGCTAGCCCCCTGCGCGGCCTGGGCATTGCCTGCCTGCGTCCCAACCGTGGCGGGAGGCGGCGCGATGTTGGACAGAGCACCAGGAATGCCTCCGGGCTGCCCCACACCGGGCGCATTGTCCGGATTACCTGCCTGCCAGCTTCCCTCTTCGACACGCAGACGCGCCTCATCCTGCGGATAGGTCTCGCGCGTGGCCTGACGCTCGTCGAAATTGACCTCCGCATGAACCTCGGCGGAGAACTTGCCCGCACCGACAATCGGCGTCAGCAGCGTCATCACGGCCTGGCGATAGCGTTCCTCGATGCGTGTCTGGACGGCGATCTGGCGATCCGTTTCGCCTTCGACGCCGCCGGGATTGGAGAGCAACCGCCCATTCTGGTCCACGACCGAGATTGATTCGGGCGAGAGATCCGACACGGAAGAGGCAACCAGATGCACGATCGCCTGTACCTGATTGTCGGCGAGCGACCGACCAGCGGCGAGACGCAGCATCACCGATGCGGCGGGTTTTGTGCGTTCGCGTAGGAAGATGCTGCGCGGTTCGACCGCGAGATGAACCCGGGCCTGTTCCACGCTGTCGATTTGTTCGATCGTGCGGGCAAGATCGGCTTCGCGTGCGCCGCGCAGCTTCTCGCCCTCGACGGCGCGGCTCGCCCCCATCGGCAGGCTGTCGATCATGCTGTTGCCGTCAGGCGCGCTCTTGGGCAACCCCTCGGAGGCGAGCATCATCTTTGCCTTGAAGTAATTGTCCTCGGAGACCGTTATGGCGCCACTGCCGCTGTCGAAGTCATATTTCATGCCGCCCTTTTCGAGCGCATCGGCTACGGCAGCCTTTTCGGCATCGGGCAGGCCACGGAAAAGATCGCGCTGTGGCGGTTCGCGCAACGTCGTCCAGATCAGCGCGGCCGCAGCCACGACGCCGAGCAGGCCCAGCATCGGCAGGCTGCGCTGAAGTGCGGGCTGGCCGAAGATATCGGAAAAGCGCGTGCGCCAGGCATCCATGCCGGCGGAAGAGGAGATGGCTACGGGGTTTGCGGGAAGCGCTGGAGCGCTGGCAGCGGCAAGTGCGTCACTCATATTCTTGTCGTTCCTTCGTGCAGCCCGTTACCATCACACCGGCATGCTCATTATGTCCTTGTATGCGGACAATAATTTGTTGCGGACCTGCAATGTCGCCTCAAAGCTTACAGAGGCCTTCTGCTTTGCCAGCATCACGGCCGCGATATCAGTGGTCTCTCCGCGCTCGAATGCCGCGGCCGCCTCGCCCGCCTCATTCTGCAGGCCGTTGACCTTCTCCAGCGCGCCCTTGAGCGCTGTGGTGAAATCGCCCGGCTTTCCGGCGATGCCGTCCACCCCGCCAGCGCCGGGTGTGCCGGCCGTCTGGGAGACATCGCGCAGTGCCGCATTCTGCTGAAGTATGGCGTTGCGGATCGCCATGACGCTGTCGGAAGAAATGCCGTTCATGGTTCAGCCCCTCTCGCTCAGACGGCTGCCAGTTCGCGCAATTCGGCGAGCCGGTAGCGCAGCGTGCGTTCGGAAATGCCCAGCTTTCGGGCGGCAAGCGCGCGATGGCCATCGGTCTCGCGCAGCGCATGACGGACGGCATCGAGTTTCGATGCGAGCGCGATGTCGCGAAGCCTGATCGGACGCCGCTGCTCTACGGGCATCATGATCGGCTGGCTCGGTCGCGGAACAGCCGCAGGCTGCGGAGCCACGGTCAGAGACAGATCCGCTGACGAGATGCCGTCGCCTTCACGCAGCACTACAGCGCGCTGCAGCACATTGGCGAGCTCACGGGCGTTGCCCGGCCAGTCATGGCGGCGCAAGGTGTCGATGGCTTCGACGCTCGGCCAGGGAAAGGTATCGGTTGCGCCGGATTTCTCATCGAGGGCGAGCAGCATGGCGGCGCCGATGGCCACGACATCGCCGCGTCGGGTCGCCAGCGGAGCAAGCGCCATCGGCATGACGTTGAGCCGCCAGTAAAGGTCGCTGCGGAACCGCCCTGCCTCACTCTCGGCCGCGAGATCGCGGTTGCAGGCAGCGATGATGCGGACATCGACAGGCACCGGATGGGTGGCGCCGACCGGCAATATCTCACCTTCCTGCAAAGCGCGCAGCAGCTTGGCCTGAAGGTTGAGCGGTAATTCGGCGATCTCGTCGAGGAACAGCGTGCCGCCATCCGCCGCAAGGAAAAGGCCATCTGAAGACTGGGCCGCGCCGGTAAAGCTGCCTTTACGGTGACCGAAGAGCATCGCCTCCATCATGGTTTCAGGGAGGGCGGCACAGTTGACCGCAATGAAGTCGCGCTCACGCCTGTCGGAACGCGCATGGAGGAAGCGCGCCATGCCCTCCTTGCCGGTGCCGGTGTCGCCCTGGATCAGAACCGTCGCATCGCTGGCCGCGATCCGCGCCGCGAGCGACATCAATCGCGCGCTGTTATCATCGCCTACCGCAGGCATGCCCGAAGGCCGCAGCAGTTCCGCGACAAGTGCGCAACCGAATTCCATATCGTCCGGGCCGAATTCGACCCGCGCGGGAAGCCCCTTGGCGGCGCGCTTATAGGCAGGTTGACCTTTGCGGAAATCGACCAATATGTCACGACAGGTGGCATAACCGATCTCGTCGGCCAGCAGGACGTGAACGCTGCCCCTTTCACGGGGCGCATCGGCGGATATGGGCGCGATATCGAGATAGGCATGTTCGAGCCAGTCCCGCAACGCAGGCACGCGGACGCACAGCGCATCGCTGATGCCAAAGGTCGACATTATTTTCAGTCCCCATCTGTGGGATGGCCAGATGCCCCCGCACCTTTCCATCCATTCGATGTCACCGATTTTGCTGAAAAACGCTTATGATATGGTTAATTACTGCCGCCCTTTTCGCGATAACGGCAAAATTTTTCCGGGCCCTCGATGTTCTTATATAATATTGAAATTAAAAGATTTATTATACTTTCTGGCCTTTGATCCGGCGTTTTAACGAATTGGCTGGGAGCGACCTCCTGCGCCGGACAAGCGGCAAAAAAATGCAGTCCCGCCCTTAAATTCTCCCTGGGTCGATCCGTTCTTCCGTCTCGAGGCCGCCGATGCAGCAAGCCGACGCGACCCGACTCTTTTGAAGAAAAGGAACGACCATGACTGTTATCGGAACCAATGTCGCGGCGATGCGCGCGCAGAGCGCGTCCACGACTGCTTCAAACCAGCTGCAGATGTCGATGGAGCGTCTGTCTTCGGGCAAGCGTATCAACAGCGCGAAGGACGATGCCGCCGGCCTCGCCATCGCCACCAAGATGACCGCGCAGATCCGCGGCCTCAATGCCGCGTCGCGCAACGCGAACGACGGCATTTCGCTGGCTCAGACCGCCGAGGGCGCGCTCGGCCAGATCAGCAACATCGTCCAGCGCATCCGTGAGCTGGCCGTGCAGTCGGCCAACGGCACCGTCACCAACGCGGACCGCCTGGGTCTCGACAATGAATCACGCGCGCTGCTCGATCAGATCGACACGATCGCGACGACGACCGATTTCAACGGCGTGAAGCTGCTCGACGGTTCGGCCGCGAGCATCAACATCCAGACCGGCATCAATGCTTCGGATACTGTTGCCGTTGGTCTGGCGGATGCCCGCACCGTGACGCTGAACATCAAGAAGGCCGCCGCTCAGGGTACTGCCGCCGCGACGGAAATCGACCTCGCCACCTCTGCGAACGCTTCTGCTGCGCTTGCCACGCTCGATACGGCGCTGAACACCGTCGCTTCCAGCCGCGCGTCGCTGGGTGCCAGCCAGAACCGTCTGCAGGTCACCGTTGACAACCTGACCTCGACCGTCACCAACCTGACGGAAGCGCGTTCGCGCATCGAGGACGTCGACTTCTCGGCCGAAACGACCAACCTCGCCAAGGCGCAGATCCTGGCTCAGGCCTCCACGGCGATGATCGCCCAGGCCAACCAGGCTCAGCAGGGCGTCCTCTCGCTGATCCGCTAAGATCAACGGGTAAGAAATTGAGCGGCCGGGGTATTGGTCCACCTCGGTCGGTCATCTGACCCCCGGCACTCTCCAGTCCCCACCGTGCCGGGGGTCGAATATCCAAACGGCCACAACGACACCAAAGCAAAACACACTATTTCCGCATAATCGAACCCTCGTTCCTTCCCGGCGCGAGGGTTTTTCCTTGGCTGCGAACTGCACTTTCGGGCAGGGCAGGATATTTCGCCTTAACCATTAAAGGTCCCACTGATCCTGCCGTTATTCTTTTTTGGAAGGCCATGGCGGGGAGACGCGATGGTCAGACGACCAATTGAAGGACCACTATCATGACTGTTATCGGAACCAATGTCGCGGCAATGCGCGCGCAGAGCGCCTCCACTTCCGCCGCCAATTCGCTGCAGACCTCGATGGAGCGTCTGTCCTCGGGCAAGCGCATCAACAGCGCGAAGGACGATGCCGCCGGCCTCGCCATCTCGACCAAGATGACCGCGCAGATCCGCGGCCTCAACGCCGCCGCGCGCAACGCGAATGATGGCATTTCGCTGGCTCAGACTGCCGAAGGCGCGCTCGGCCAGATCAGCAACATCGTCCAGCGCATCCGTGAGCTGGCGGTCCAGTCCGCCAACGGCACCGTGACCAACGCAGACCGTCTGGGCCTCGACAATGAATCGCGCGCGCTGCTCGACCAGATCGACACGATCGCGACGACCACCAACTTCAACGGAGTGTCGCTGCTCGACGGTTCGGCCGCCACAGTGAACATCCAGACCGGCATCAACGCGACCGACACCGTCGCGATCAACCTGGTTGATGCACAGAGCGCAACGCTCAACATCGCGAAAGCTGCGGTTCAGGCGGGTGTCCCGGCCGCCGGCGAAATCGACCTTGCCACAGCGGGCAACGCCTCTGCTGCGCTCGCGACGCTCGATACGGCGCTGAATACCATAGCCGGCGCTCGCGCGTCGCTCGGCGCCGGACAGAACCGCCTGCAGGTCACGGTCGACAATATCTCGTCGACCGTCACCAATCTGACGGAAGCGCGCTCGCGCATCGAGGACGTCGACTTCTCCGCCGAAACGACCAACCTCGCCAAGGCGCAGATCCTGGCCCAGGCCTCCACGGCGATGATCGCCCAGGCCAACCAGGCTCAGCAGGGCGTCCTCTCGCTGATCCGTTAAGCGGTTCGGAACATGATTGACCGGCTGGGGGTATTGGTCACCCGGCCAGCCGGTCCAGGGACCCCGGCATATCAGTCCCCTCCGTGCCGGACGTCCGCCATTCGATCGAACGACCACAAGACACAATAGTTGTCGCACAGACAAAACAAAATTCAGCCCCCGCTCCACCCCCTTCAGGAGCGGGGGTTTTCTTATGGCTCGAAGAAGACGATGGTATCGAAGCCGGTATCAGCCGACGGATGCGCCGCTCACATCCAGCATCTTGCCATCGGTAACGATGACGATATCGCCCAGCTTCGCGACGCTGAACAGCTTTTTGGCAAAGGGTGTCGGCACGCCAATGCAGCCATGAGTCCCATAGCCCCATTCGACGTCGCTGCCATGAATGAACACACCGTCCTGCGTCAGGCGCAATGCATAGGGCATCGGCGCATTGTCGTAGGTCCGCGAATAATAGTCGGCGATCTTCTGGCGGATTGGAAAGGTCCCGAGCGGACTCGGTTTGTCGGTAGCGCCATAGAGGATGACAGCAGCGCCTATCTCATAACCGTCTCGAAAGACAGATAGCGTCTGCGCTTTGAGATCCACGGTAATGACGACCGGTCCTTCCTTGGGCGCGTTCGCATCGTCCCACAGATATTCGCCATGCTTGAAGGGGCCATTGAGTTTCAGGATACGTTTCACACGAAACTGAGCCGCCGCCTGCTGCGCCGGTTCTTCCAGCATCGACGTGCGCTTCGACGAAGTCGTGTCCTTTTCAGGCGACCGGGCACTATCGACCTGTGTTTCCGCAGCGGAAGGCGCCACCGGTTGTGGCGGCGCGGTCGCGGCAATTTCTGGGTGCCGAACCTCGCGTAC
>JBFXHW010000105.1:0-8788 GCA_050176605.1 Sphingobium sp.
AGTGATTTCCGCGATCGTCGATTTTGTATCAAGGTCTCATACATAAGACCATAACCGGGATTGGATCGCATATATAATACCTAAATCTGATTGCCGATCCAATCCTGCACCATATACGGGCTTGTCGCGTTGAACTTCCCAAGCGCGACCGCGCGCAAGGGAATTTTGCCTGAACGACGACCGATAGCCGAGCAGGCCGCCCCGGACTGGATGATCATGAAAGAGAGCAATCGTTGGCCGAAAGGGATACCGAGCACTTGAGTGCCAAGGCTGCGCTCAACGCGGCAAGATTCTGTTTGGGTTTGTCGTGTATATGTGAACCGTCATGACCCAACTGACGCAACTCGAATTGTCGAATTGGCTGGCCCTCTACCTGGCGACGGGCTTGTGCTGCGCGATTGCTTGCACCCTCGCCGTGGCGACCACTGCAGCAGAAATCTACAGGGACAGAAGCTGGGCAGCCGTCAAGTCGCTTCGGTCCGCAGTCCTCTTCCTGCCAAAGACCTGGTGGCGGTGGCAGAAGCTGTATCTTGGCTCCATGCCCGTAACGCTAGGAATCGTCGGGCTTTTCGCCGCATCGATGAACTGGAGCTAGGCGCCGAGTCGGCGCAGAACGATCTCTCCAATGCGGCGCAACTCCACATCTCTGGGCGTTGCGCATATGACCGGGGCGATCTGCGCCATGCGCGGTTGTGTGACAGCCTTGCTCGCGAGATAGACCGGATCGTCGGAGTCCATGGCCTCGACCACAATTTGCCGGATTTCCCCGGTGGCACGGGAATGGGCCTCGATTATGAAATCCGGCCTGCAGGCCCCTAAGGGCGTGAGGGTGTCGAACACGGGCTTCTCGAGCAGGATGTCGATGCCATGCCGATCGAGCGACCGGCGCATTGACAGCAGTTCGCGCAGCACTGATCGCTCGAACTCCGAATCGACGGGGACAAACCGCTTCCCCGAATAGATCGGCTGCGCATATGCCCTGAGTGGTGCGTAGCCGCGGGCCTCCGGATATTCTCCGGCGACGATCAATGTCAGATACGGCCCCTTGATGATGTTGCCTCGCACCGACGGCGACTGGACGCGATTGGCGATGATGACCGGGTCGCAGCCCGCAACCTGGATCGTTGACCCACGTATCTCATGGGCGAAAAGGGCCAAAAAAGCCTGCGGGGCATGGCCCCTCGGCCACCGCTGGGCCAGCAGTCGCAAGCTCGCATAGACGCGCTTGCTGTGCAGCGCTTTGGCGTGCGTCCAGAAAGCCCGGCCGAGCTCGATGCCAGGTGCGATTTCCACCTTGCTTGCGGCAGCTGTCAGTATCCGGAACTCGTCGCCGATCGAATGTCCGGAATCTTCCTGCGAAAGGGGGAGGCAGCGGTTGAGCCCGGCGATACCGATGAGCCGCCAAAGCAGCCGGGCCAGGCGGGGGAGGGAACCATGCCGGGTGCGGTCATCGCTACTGTCCTCGTCGGGGCGCTGGGCGAGCTTTTCCGGTGCCGGCCGAAGCACCTCGAAGAAGCCGAGCGGCGGGTCGGCGGGGCTTTCGTGAGTGCGGACCTCGCTCAATCTGTTGGTCGCCTGCTCGCGGAAGAAGGGGCAATCCTCATGATGTTCGGGCCGGTTGGTGCTGGTGAGGCGCCGCAGATAGTAGGTCTCCGCCTCTGATAGAAACGCTGGTGTGAGGATCGGCGGCGCGTCGCCATCCGGCAGGCAGTCACAGGCGATCCACTTCTCGCCGATGCGGGCTTGTTGAACCAGGACCATCGCCGCTTCCTCATCCGCAGGCGATCCTGCCCCGCTATACCAGCGGACAAGGGCCCGACGCACGGGGGCGGGCAGAGGGATCCGTCTCGAAATTGTCCCACCGCTATGCCGGTCGATCAGCCACATTTCCCACTCTCCGCGACATTCACCAGCCAAGTCTTGGCTGGGCATCCCGGATTGACAACGCTTCTTTGCTTGACCCCATTCCTGACGCTCTTTGCCTGCTCTCAGGATGAGATGAAGCTCGATATCAAGGACCGGATGGGCTTCTGCCACAAGGTTGGCACTTATTGTTCCTCGAGCTTCCTCGGCATCTGCAAGACCAAGCGCACGGCCTATTGCTGCTTCGAGAGCAAATTGAGCCGCATCCTGCAGGAGCAGGGCAGGGTGCAGCTCGGTAAGCCATGGGGTTCCCCGAAGAAGGAGCAGTGCCAGGGTTTCACGATCGACGAGTTCGCTCGTCTCGACCTCTCGGTAATGGATTTCACCGAGGTCTACGCGGACTTCATGGATGCCGCGAAACTCCCCGACGAGGTCGAGGCCATGTCCCAGATCCAGCAAAAGATTCAGGACTATTATGATCTCCACGGCAAATGACCATGGTACGACCTGCGGGCGCGACCCAAGCAGATGGGACATGACCGTCCTTGAGCTGGCCATCTTCCTTAGCGCCTATCGCGCAAGGCGTCCGCTGTCAGTGTCCGCCCTCTGCCGGGTTTTGTCGACCTGGTTCGAATGCCCGGTTCGCCCTGTTGATATTACCGGTTCGGTCGCGAACATGCTGAGCCGCGGGTGGCTCGTGCAGGACAGGGATGGGCTGAGGCCGAGCCGGCGTGGCCGCTGCGATGCGCGCCATCTGATGAACGGCATCATCCGCATGCTCGATCACGGCACGAGGCTGATCGACGTTGCGTTGATGATGTCGGTGCTTCGCTTGACGAAGGGGGAGCTCGATGCCGCCGACCCACGCTTCTGATCGGCTTGCGGCCACCTCGCGTCGGCCCCTTCTCCGCCATTGGTCCTCTCCGCTCATTTTCCGCGCTGGGATCCACAGCGCCCCTCGCCACATCACCCTTCCGCGCCAAACGGCCGCCTGTGACGATTAAGACTGAAAGGACGAGGATGATGTCCCGCCTGACCACCATGTCGCTGATAGTCTCCTCTCTCGCAGCTTCGGTTGCGCCAGCCATTGCACAGCAAACAGCCGGGAATGGGCAGGGGGTGGAAGCCGAGGCGCAGGGCGATGATTTCTACTGTGGGGAGCGCAAGCTCGGTCAGTGGTTCTACTGCTCAAAGCCACAGCAACGCCCGACCCAACCGACTGCCGCTCCTCCGCCGGCGGCAAGTGCGGTGCAGCGCATGGCCGAGATCACGCGGCAGCTCGACGAACTCAAGGCCAAGGCCATCCTCGAGCCGACCGAGGAGAATGTGATCGCCTATGTGCGGTTCCAGCGCGAGCAGCTCGACCGCGCCTCGATTTTTTCGGATAGCTGGCAGCGCGCCCTCTGGCAGAACCCCGACATCGACTATACGCTTCAGCGGCCCGTCTCCACTGTCGGCAAGCGTGCCTGGCTCGACAACCGCCGCGCCGATCGTGACGCGGTCCTGAGCAACCTCAGCCAGCGTTACGGCCTGTTCTATTTCTATGCGCAGAGCTGCGGCGCTTGCGAGCTGTTCTCGCCGATCCTGCGGTCAGTCGCCGACAGCCACCGGATGGCGGTGATGGCTGTTTCGATGGATGGTGGACCGAGCCGCGACTTTCCCAACTATGTCGTCGATTCCGGCCAGCGCGCCCGAATGGGGCTCACTGGAAACGAGACGCCGGCGCTCGTCCTCTTCGACACGGTGACCAGGCGCACCATCCCGGTCGGCTACGGGATCCTGAGCGCCGATGAGATCATGGACCGTATCTTCGCGCTGACGAACACCAAGGTGGGGAGCGATTACTGATGGATAGGGGACGTCGAATGGGCGCGCTGCGCCGTCTGTTTCGGAGCACGGCCGCAGCGGCGGGCATGATCGCGGCTGCAAACTTCGCGATCGTCGGTGTCGCGCGTGCCGATGTCGCGTCCGAGATGAACAACTTCTTCTCTGACGCCGGCGGGGCCGCCAACGTCACCGGGCCATCGGCTTATCAGGGGCAGTCGGCCGGCTATTATTCGCTCGGCAACGTCTGGACCCGTTTCCCGCAGAAGAGTGTGCAGCCCTTCAATCTGCAGCTCCCGAGTGCCCGGGCTGGCTGCGGCGGCATCGACCTGTTCAGCGGCAGTTTCTCGTTCATCAATGCGTCCGAGATCGTCGCGATGCTGAAGGCGACGGCGAACAATGCGCTCGGCTTCGCCTTCAAGCTGGCGATCGATTCCGTTTCGCCCGAGATCGGCAAGGTGATGGATGAGTTCAGTCAGAAGGCGCAGCTGCTCAACCAGATGAATATCTCGAGCTGCGAAACGGCGCAGGCGCTGGTTGGCGGCATCTGGCCGCAGATGGAGACGACGCGGGCCACGATCTGCGAAGCGGTCGGCAACAGTCAGGGCGTGTTTTCCGATTGGGCAGCGTCGAGACAGGGCTGCAACAACGGCAACCGGCGCGACTCCACGATCGCGGGGAACACCGACGACTCCATGAAGGATCAGCTGGTCGGCGAGCCGCATAACTATACCTGGGAAGCGCTGAGAAAATCGGCGAAATTCGGCGCATTCGACCAGTCCTTTTCCGAATATATAATGACGTTGGTGGGCACGGTCGTGACGACGCCCTCGACCGACCCGAGTGTAGGCGGCAAGGTCGTCATGTTCGGACCCGCCGAGGAGGCTGTGGTCACCGCGCTCCTGGACGGCACGGCCGATGCGCCGCCCGTGAAGATGCTCAAGTGCAATGACCAGAATTGTTACGACGTCGGCGAACAGACGCTCTCCGTCCCGGCATCGTCGGCGCTGCGCCCGCGCATCGCGACCATGATCAAGTCCATGAGCGACAAGATTCGGTCGGACACGGCTCTCAACGCCGCCGAAAAGCAGCTCCTGAACCTCGCCACCGTGCCGATCTACAAGATCCTCGCGGTGCAGGCCTATGCACACTACGCGCTGACTGACGGAGAAATCCAGACCCTGTCGGAGATCGTCGCGGTCGACCTGCTCTCGGCCATGCTCGACAATATGCTCGATCGTGTCGAGCAGGCGAAGGTCCATTACCAGACCTTCGATCAGGAAACCGCGACCCAGTGGAAGCAGCAGATTGCGGCCACCCGGGCCAAGTTCAGTCAGCGAGACGTGCGGCTGAACAACAAGCTGCAGGTGACGATGCAGATCATCAACCGCAGCATCATGCTGGAATCGACCCTGCAGAATTCCATGACGCCGGCAATGGCGTCGGCGCTGAATTTCTCGCGCGGATTGAACGCTCAGGGTCTCATGTAAAGCAGGGGAAGGCCGATGCTGGAGGTCTTCACGGTCGGAGGCGGCGAGTATCTCGTAAATGTCTTCAATGCTGTCGCGGCCTGGTCCGGGGGAGGGGGCTACCGCTCTCTGCTCCGCGTCGTGATGGTGATGGGCCTCATCTACTCGCTGCTCGTTGTCGCCTTCACCCTGAACTACAAGGCGTGGATGAACTGGTTCCTGCAGGCGACGGCGATCTATCTCTGTCTGATGGTCCCTACAGTCAGCATAAAGGTGACCGACCGCTTGAACCCCAGCCTTGCGCCGGCGACCATCGACAACGTGCCGATCGGCCTGGGCGTGCTTGCGAGCTTCACGACCCAGGTTGGCGATTGGCTCACCCGAACCGCCGAGACGGTCTTCTCCATGCCGAGCGAACTCAATTATTCGACCAACGGCATGGTTTACGGCGCGCGGTTGTTCGACGCGACGCGTAATTTCATCATCCGCGATGCAGAATTTTCGACCAACCTCGAAAGTCACTTCAAGAACTGCGTGTTCGGCGATGTGATGCTCTATCAGAAATCGCTGACCAACCTCGCCAAGTCGACGGACCTGTGGGCGGCGATCGGCCCAGGATCGGAGGCGCGCTCGCAGGAATGGCTCGAACGCCAGGGCGACGGGACCGTCCAGAACTTCATTGTCACCTGCCGGCAGGCCTATCAGTCGCTCGACGGGCAATGGGCATCCATGATCGACGCGAACGCGCCGCTCTGGGGCAAGGAGGTCTATCCGAAACTGAGCAACGCTTTGGCGGCCGACAAGCTGAAACATGACGTGCCCGTGGTGAACGCCGCTTTCACGGGTTCGGGCGGAAGCTTCACCGATGTGATGCGCCAGAATACGGCGATCAACGCGTTCATGCAGGCGCGAAACAGCATGTCGGGCGGAAGCGGCGCGGCCGCGATCGACACCTTTGCGCAGACGAGGGCCGATATCCAGGCGCGCAACACCTACAATTCGATCGCACAGCAGGCGATGGCCTGGGTGCCGATCCTGAACATCGTCTTGACCGTCGTCTTCTTTGCGATGTTCCCGGTGATCTTCCCGCTCTTCCTTATGCCCCAGACGGGTCTCAGCTCGCTCAAGGGCTATGCGATGGGTTTCTTCTACCTGGCGGCGTGGGGACCGCTCTATGTCATCCTGCACATGATCTGCATGACTCGC
This sequence comes from Sphingobium sp., assembly GCA_050176605.1. Taxonomy (GTDB): domain Bacteria; phylum Pseudomonadota; class Alphaproteobacteria; order Sphingomonadales; family Sphingomonadaceae; genus Sphingobium. The sequence goes on from JBFXHW010000105.1 coordinate 6,363, forward strand.
GCGGAATCGGCAGCCAACGGCGTTGCTGGCGGCGGTGTGACGCTCGGGAGCTATGCCGGGATCGGCGCCGTCAACGGTGAGACCGCCACGATCGCGGGCTTCATGCTCATGAGCGTGCCGTTCCTGGCCGCGGGCCTCGCGCGCGGCGCGATGTCGATCGCCGGCCAGTCGATGTCGATGCTCGCGCCGGCGCAGAATGCGGCCGAGGCGGCAGCTCTTGAGCAGACCACTGGCAACTATTCCTATGGGAATGTCAGCTGGGCCAACTCGACGTCGAACATGCGCCAGGCCGATCAGTGGACGACCGCGCCCAGCTATATGGGCGGCGCGCCGAGTATGGGATGGCGCCAAGATAACGGCGCCGTCGTTTCCGGGTTCGGCAATGGCCAGGAGGTGTTCGATACGTCCGGCGCGATTTCCCGCCTCGGGTTCACGCCGACGATGAGCACAGGGTCTGTCGCTGAATGGCGGGAGATGGCCAGCGAGGCGCATCGCCAAGCCCAGGGCTATGAGAACGCGGCGAACGATATCCTGACCGCGACCCACACCAATCGCAGCGCCTTTGGCACGTCGACCGAGCGTTCTTCGGGCTGGGATTCGAGTAGTGGCCGGCAGGCGAACACCTCGCTCGAGCAGTTTGATCGACGCACGGGAAGCAGCTCCCAAGGTCTGGAGGATCGATCCTCGGTCGGCCAGTCCCAACGGGTTTCTGACAGTCACGATCGAAGTGCGGTCACTGCGGATGTCGTATCGGGAAGGGCGGGGGCTGTATTGGGCGGTTCACGTGGAGGCGGCGCGGGAGGCGGCCGTGGCATCTTAGGCGCGCTTCCGGGGATATCAGGCGATGTTTCGAAGTCCGGTACGCAGCAGGAGCAACTTCAGCGCAGCACCGGTCAGACGAATTCCAGTGACAGCTCTAACACCGCGTCGAGCGGTGTCCGGGACGAGCATTCCAATGGCACTGGCGCGACGTCCTCCGATGGCACCTATGCTCGTGATGGTGTGTTCAGCCGGGCCTCGCAGACGTTGTCGGCGTCTGTTGGGACCGAGGATTCGCTGGCCCGCGCGCGCTCCTATCAGGAAACGGCTCGCAAGCTGGAGGAACTGTCCCAGCAGCTCTCCCGCGATGCGAGTTGGGCGGAAAGCCATGGGATGCAGCTCAGCACCAACCTGAGCCAGGACCTCGCCAATTGGTATCGCGCGCAACAGGCCGCCAATCCGGGGCTCGACGCGCCCGAGATCTGGGCGACGGATCTCTCCGATCATCAACGCGCGGTCCGCGAGGAGATGATCCAGCGTTGGATGACCGAGAAGCGGGACTCGATCTACGAGGAGATTCGCGGCAACCTCGGCGAGCCCGATCTCGTCGATGTCCATCGGACGGGGGTTTCATCGGCGGCCGACGCGCGGTCCGCTTATCGGCCGCATGGTGCTGGTGGGCTTCCTGTTGGTCCAGGCCCCGGCGATCCGGGCGCGGCTGCCAAGGCCATCGCCGAGGGAAAAGCTGCCTTGGACGGAGATCGCGCCGCAGCGCAGGCGGGACGTGCTTCAAATCTGCAGGGAGGTGCGCGGGTTCAATCGGAGGTCAGCGAAAGCCAGAATCGCGGGTTCTTCCTGGATCCCGATCTGCGGAAATGAGAATGACGCTACATCATGAACCAGTAGGCGAGCGCGGCCGCGCCGACGCCGTAGGCAATCAGGTATGTGATCATACCCACCCGCGTCACATTACCGTGCTCGTCGGTCGCTGGTTCGATGGGCGGAAGCGGATCGTGCTTGGCCGTGATGGTGGGCCCACCAGTCAGATCCTTAGTCCTAATGTACGTGTCGACGTCGAACATAGCCTGCTTGCCCGTATAACCGCTCAAAGCCGATTAAATATACAGGTTTCGAGATTTGTTCACAAGCGGGCGGGACCGAGCGCTGATCGTGGCTGACCGCAAAAGCGCCGCGTCCGATCGACAAGCGGTCGAGGATCTCGACCTGACGGGAAACCTCGCGTTCGGCTTCTCCTGGCTGCTCGTCATGGCGATCGGGCTGATTCCGGTCTACGACTCCGCGCTTCCTCACAACCCGACACCTTCGACGTCAGCGTTGATCGTCTTTTTCGTGGCGGTCGGCTCAGGGATCGTGTTGAAGCGGCACTACAGCTGGGTTGGCGTCGTGATGCACATATTCGGGCAGATTTTCATCTGGCTTTCGATCTTCTGCATCTCGCTGGCGGCGGTCCTGTACGCTGCGGGCTGATTGCGGCGCTAGGCAATCGGTATTAATTGGACGATCTGGACAATTCATGCAATCCGTGCCATATAGTCCTCGAGCATTCGAGGAGTTGGTCACATGTCGAGTCTAGCCGTAGAGCGTCCGCGCATCCAGGGACTGAGCGCTGGCGATGTTCGCGCTGCCCTCAAAAACAGCAATCCCAA
>JBFXHW010000106.1:0-8763 GCA_050176605.1 Sphingobium sp.
GATTACCGCTTCGAGCAGGACACTGATCTGATCGGTTATATGAAATTGCGGCTGTTCGTATCAACGAGCGAAGGCGACGACATGGATCTGTTCGTTGCGATCGAGAAGCTGGAAGGCGGCGAGAAACCGACGCCATTCGTCCATTGGGGCGTGTTCGATGACGGAGCCCTTGCCTATGGCTGGCTCCGCGTGTCGCGCCGGGAACTCGATGCCGAACGGGCGACCGAATGGCAGCCGGTAATCACCAACCGGTCCGAATGGAAGGTAAGGCCAGAGGAAATCGTACAGGCCGATATCGAGATATTGCCATCGGGAACCCGTTTTGCCGCTGGCGATGTGCTGCGCGTCCGGGTGAAGGGAAGGGACATCACCCAATATCCCAAACCGCTGCTGTACATGCGCCACGAGGATACCGTGAACATGGGTGAGCACCGGATACATAGCGGCCCCGGCCTAGAATCCTGTTTGCTGGTTCCCGTCGTTGAGTTGCCTGACGCCGGGTGAACGTGAAGGGGCCAGCGTTCCACGCATAAGAAGATCGTTCTGATGGCGAGCGATAGTCGATGAGGAGAGAGAAAATGCAGATTGGTCTAGGAAGATTTGCGGGTGGCAAGGCTATGCTCGCCACAATGATATGCGGCGCGGCCATGCTGGCGACCGCTGCCTCATCGCAAACGCAGGAGTATGAAGCGCCGACGCCCCTGCGGCTCAGCGGCCTTATTCAGGCAGTCGAACTCGGGCCCGTCTATGTCGCTGCAGAGAAAATCTATCCCGAGAAACTGACTGTTCAATATGGCGGCATTCCGCTGCTCTTTCCGGAGCATTGGGGCGGTCCGATCAAGCCGACCGACATTGCGGGCCATGCTGAAACCCAGGCGTTGCGGAACTCACTGTCGCACCCCAATTTGCGGATAATCTTCACCGTGGCGCAGGGCCACTATCGCATCGTCGCGAAGAAATCGAGCGGGATCAGGAAGCTTTCGGATCTGAAGGGCAAGAAGATCGTGACCATGTATCCGACTTCTGCCGGATTCTACCTTCACAACATGCTCGCGCTCGCGGGTCTCAGCGAAAAGGATGTGACGATCGTCTCTTCACTTCGGCAGGTCGGCGTTTCGGATCCCTTCATCAAGGGCGATGCGGACGCCTTCACCCTGTGGGAGCCGGAAATGGAACTGGCGACCCGCGCCATCGGCGACGATGCCATCGTCTTCGACCAGGATCCAGGAATGTACGAGAATTACAATCTCAACACGACGGCGGAGAATTTGGCCAATCCGGCGATGCGCAAGAAGATCGTGGAATTCATCGCCGCGATGATATTGGCGACGGAAGAAGTCAGGAAGGACCCGAGCTACGCGGTTACGCGCGCGGCCGAGATGAACGGTTATCCGCGCGAACTGATAGCGGCGTCCTATGGCCATCACACATTCCCCGGAAAGGTGGCGGACGGCCTGCTCGATACGCTGGTGAAGGAAGAGGCTTGGCTCGCGCCGCAAAATGGGCGGGAGCCGCGTTCGCGCGAAGAGCTGGCCAAGCTGATCGACACCAGCGTGGTGGACGAAGCCAGGGCGCTGCTCGCATCGCGCGGCGGGAAACTGGTGGTCGACAAGAAGGACTGAGCGCTGCTGCCGAGCAGCTACATATCAGGAATGCAGTCAGATTTCAGGGCGGTGATATCGATATCGCCGCCCTTTTCGTTTGGATTTAGAGATCGTCGGGACTGGGTATTCCGTTCCCGCTATTTCAGGACCGCCCTCCGGCCTCGACGGCTTTCTGGATCGCCGCAGCATTGGCGCCGCTGAACTCGAAACGGTTCTCGAATACCCAGTCGAACGAGCGTTCCCTGCGGGCGTTGGCGCGGTTGAAACGGGGCATGACGTAGCGCATCAGCAGCTCATAGGAACGCTTGGTCGCCTCGAAGCCCATCCAGTTGGTACCTGCCAGCAGCAGGCAGCCAAACTGTCCGGTGCGTTCCCACAGTTTTTCGAGAAATTCGACAGCGTCGTCGGGCGTGCCGACAAGCCCGCCGCGCGCGGCGATCAGCTTGGCGGTGTCGCTGCCGGCCTTTTCGATCAGCTCCGCGTGACTGGTCGGGTTCAGCGCCTCAAGATAGCGAAGCCAGGGCTGATAGCCGAATTCCACCGCCTTTTCCGCCTCCTCGCGCGTTTCAGCGAGATGGAACGAGACCACGACGCGTAGATCGTTGCGGCTCAATATATTGCCATGTTCGCGGGCCGCTTCTTCCGCATAGGCCCAGCTTCCCTTGACGTCCCCTGCTCCCTGGGTGAGGATTCCCATCCCGTACTTTCCGGCAAGGCGCGACCCGGTGGGCGTCTTGGATGTGGCGACCGCCATATGGGGGCGGGGGTAGCTGAAGGGCGAGAGCTGCATGCTCGCATCGCGCAGGGTGAACCAGTTGCTGTCATGCGTCACGACCTCGCCGTCGATCAGACGCATGATGATGTCGACCCCTTCGACAAGGCGTGCGCGCTGCTGATCGGGAGCGACGCCAAGCATCGCCGCGTCGGAAACCAGCATGCCGGGGCCAAATCCGTACATGCCGCGTCCGCGTGTCTGATGATCGAGCTGCAATATCCGGTCGGCGACCATATAGGGATGATGGTAGGGAACGGAAATCACGCCCGCACCGATGCGGATGCGCGAGGTGCGTTCGGCCGCCGCGGCGATGAAGAGATCGGGCGAGCCGTATATCTGCATCCCGCCGGAATGATGTTCGCCCATCCAGACTTCGGAGTAGCCAAGATGCTCGAGCCATTCGACCAGCTCGAAATCCCGGCGCATGCAAAGCGAAACATCCTCGTCGTTGCCATGATGAGGGGGCAGAAACACTCCTGTGCGGACATTGCGCATTTCAGCCAATCGCTTTCTCCTCAACCGTTATCTTATCGACCCCGTCTGGCGTGCGCCTCGATATAAATCCAACAGCAGTCGATTTCAACTAAATTATAGGAAGCTATAACAAGCGGTGGATTCGGGTGCGTGCCCTGGCCTACGGCACGCGGTTATATGGAGACAGCGCCCAGCCTCATGGGCCAATCTGAGTTAGTGTATAAAATATTGATTATATGAGACAAATAACATCCCACCAGTGCGGTTGATTTGGCGCAGAATTGCATTGGTCGGTGTACGGATTCTTCCGCTGCGTGCGAAGCAAGCAGGAGGATTTTCATCCCCTACCGCTTCTATTATTTATCCGTTGTATTGAATTAATTCTGAAATGGCCTCTGATAGGCTGTCCGATCCCGACTGCCGTCCGTCAGGACAGCCGCCATATGGCATTCGCTGGCGGGAAACAGGGGACGGATATCATCGGGACGTTGATCGCGCAACGCGATAGACAAGCGTCAAGCTTGCCGGTTCGCACACGACCAGCAGGCGGAATAGCCCTGTCGAAGGGCCCGGAAACGCCTCCGAACGGTCAGGTCAGAGCTTGAAGACGCGTTCCGCGTTCGTCTGGAAGAACATCTTCTTGTCCTCCAGGCTCATGTCCATCGCATCAAGGATGGCGACCTCCTCCGGCGGGCACTGATAGGGGTAGTCCATCGCGTAGAGGACCCTGTCCTTGCCGATCACGTCCTGCGTGAACTTGATTGCGGGCTCCCATGCGACACCCGAATTGGTGATGTAGAAGTTCTCGCGCAGATAGTTGGAGACCTTCTCCTTCTTGAGCGGTTTCATCCACTCATAACGATTGGCGCGGATTCCGGCCTGATGCATGTAATCGAGGCGGTAAAGCCAGAAGGGCAGGGCCTCGCCCATATGGCCGATGATCACCTGAAGCTTCGGAAAGCGGTCGAACACGCTGCTGACGATCATGCGCAGCGCATGCATGCCGGTTTCGACACCGAAACCGAAAATCGCGCCGTCGAGTCCAGCTTCCAGCATCGGCCCGATCATGTTTCGGGGCGGCGTGTTCGGGTGGAGATAGATCGGCACGTCAAGAGCCTCTGCCGCCTCGAGCACCTCATAGAATTTCGGATTGTCGAGATATTCTCCCAATATATGGCTGTTGATGACGACAGCCTTGAGGCCCAGTCTGGTGACGGCGCGCTCGATCTCCTTCGCCGCGCGAGCGGTGTCCTGCGGCGCGCAGGCGGCCATTCCGCTGAACCGGTCGGGATGCGCACGGCAGGCTTCGGCAAGCCTGTCATTCGCCGTCTCGGCGATCATTGTCGCGCGGTCGGGGTCGTGGACACAGTTCGTTGCGGGCGCTGTTAGCGCGAGGACCTGACGGTCGATGCCGCGTGCATCCATATCGGCGATGCGGTTTTCGCCAAGGTCCATGAGGGACCGGGCGATGAACTGCGGTCTCTCCGCCGGATGATCGAGATAGAAACCGATCAGGCTCTGCAAGCCCGGGTCCACATCCGGCGCCGCGAGTTCGTCGCGAAATGCCGCCACCAGTTCCGGCGTCGAGAACGCCTCTTCCGTGGCAATGCGCAGATATCCATGCTCGCCGCCGGTCTTGAGTTCGGTCATGTCACTATCCCCGATATGCTGGTGGCCTTAATGCTGATGAATTGTCTTGGTGACGAGGCAGGCGGCCAGGCCTTCCGGTCCGTCTTCGGACCCGTGGCCGCTCTCTTTCACTCCGCCGAAGGGCGCGTCCGGTGCGGCCAACAACACGGTGTTGATGCCGACCATACCCGCCTCGATCGCGTCGCCGATCAGGTTGGCGCGCCGGGCATTTTCCGTGAAGGCGAAAGAGGCGAGCCCGAAGGGCAGGCGATTGGCCTGCTCGACCACATCGTCAAGCTCGCGGAACGGCGAAGCGACGACCACGGGACCGAACGGCTCCTCGTTCATGATGCGGGCTTCGAGCGGAACTTCGGTCAGCAGCGTGGGCTGCCAGAAGAAGCCGCTGTTGCCGATGGCCTCGCCACCCGTCAGTAGTCGGCCGCCTTTGGAAACGGCATCCTCAATGAATTGCGCCATCGCGGCGGGACGGCGGGGATTTGCCATCGGTCCCATCCCCACGTCGGCGTCCAGTCCGTTGCCGACCCGGGTCTTGCCGAACCGTGCCGAAAAGGCGGAGACGAACCGGTCGTAAATCCCTTCCTGCACATAGAAGCGGGTGGGGGAGACGCATACCTGCCCCGCATTGCGCGCCTTGCCGACTGCCAGCGTTTCGACCGTCTTCTCAAGGTCGCAATCGTCGAAAATGATGACCGGCGCGTGCCCGCCCAGTTCCATCGTCGTCCGCTTCATGGTGTCAGCGGCCAGTTTCATCAGATGTTTGCCGACCACGGTGGATCCGGTGAAGCTGAGCTTGCGGATGATCGGACTGGCCAGCAAGTGACGCGACACCTCGTCCGGCACGCCGAAGACGAGCTGGCAAACCCCGTCCGGCAAGCCGGCGTCGAGTAGCGCCTGAACCACGGCCATGGCGGATGCGGGTGCCTCTTCGGCAGGCTTGAGTATGACCGAGCATCCGGCCGCGATTGGAGCGCCCAGCTTTCGCGCCGGATTGTTTATCGGGAAATTCCAGGGAGCAAATGCGGCGACCGGGCCCACGGGCTCGTGAACCACCAGCGAACGCTGACCCGGAGGACGCACAAGAACGCGGCCATACACGCGTCGCGCTTCCTCGGCGTAAAAGTCGAACAGATTGGCCGATCCCATGATCTCGAGCCGCGTCTCGACCAGCGTCTTGCCTTCCTCGCGAGTGGCGTTGCGGGCGATCTCCTCGCTGCGCTCGCGCAGCAACTGCGCCGCCTTTCGCAGGATTGCGCCCCGTTCCAGCGCAGGCGTCGCGCGCCATTTCGGATAGGCACGCGCCGAAGCATCCAGCGCCCGGTCAAGGTCCGCTGCATCCACGAGGGGCAGGTCGCCAAGAATGTTGCCGGTTGCGGGGTCGATCACCTGATGTACCCGGCGATTTCCCACGCCGATCCACTCACCGTCGATATGCAGCCTGAGGGAAGGATAATCCGACGCGTCAGCGCGCTCTGCCATATTTGATTGTCCCGAATGCAGTTGTAGAGGTCCCCATTATTCTTCGGGGGGTTCTGCTTAGCGAGCAATTCATTGAGTCGTCAATGATAGAAATTTGAGCATTTCCCGAGAATCGGATAGCGTATAGTCATCAGGCGTCACACGGGGGTAGGTCCGTCAGGCCGGGCGTGTATCGCGCCCGCTCCGGTTCGCGCCCGTAAATGGATCGAGCGAGGGTACGTGAACACGGGGTTGGATGCCGCAACGGCCATTATTTCCGAGTCATCCGGTGAAAGCCGGGAAAATCTTCCGGGGTGGATATTTCCTGGCCTCGATTATGCGACCTTCCGGCTGACGCTGTTGTCCAAAGCGATGGACCGGCTGAGTATCCGGGCTTTTGCCGATCGTGACATCACCTATGCGGAATGGCGCGTTTTGTGCCGCCTGGCATCGATCCCCGCAGGCGCTACCGTAAAACAGATTGCTGATCTCGCATGGGTGGACCGGGCCGAGGTCAGTCGGGCTGTCGCCGCGCTGGAAAAGCGGGGGCTGACCGCGCGAAGGGAAAATCCCGGCGACGGCCGCACGCGCATCTTGCACATCACACAGGCGGGGATGGACTTCTACCGGCCGATGCTGGAGTTCCGGTGCCTGTTTCACGAGACTCTGATGATGGACCTTTCAGAGGACGAACGGCGTCAACTGGATCATGTGCTGGGCAAGATTGCCCAGCGGCTCGACAAGGTGCGCAAGGAAGGGTTTCCCGGTGCACCGGGAAGTAAAATGATTGATTAATCAATGAATATTGACGGATCTGGATTACGGTAATTGCCGAACGATCCGTCGGGGGGGCTGCCCCGTCAGTCGTCCGGTTTCAGTCCGATCAGGAAGGCAGGGTTTTTCCTGAACATCAGGTCGAGGTCCGCCTCTGAGAAACCCGCCTCGCGCAGGGCGCGGATCGACATGACCGTTGCATCCGCATGGTTTGGAGTGCCAACGAGGCCGCTGTCAGTCGAAACAACGACGTGCTGAGGCCCTAGCGTCCGGATCATTTCGACGAACTGATCCTTTTTGCCACCGGTAAGTTCACTCGTGACCACCTCGACGTAGCCGCCCATTGCGATGGCCTGCTTCAACTGGTCGATCGTCGGGTCGGTAAACATCGGGCCAAGGCCAGGATGCGTCAAAATGATGCGGGTGATGCCGCGCTTCTTTGCTTCAGCGACGATCTGCAGCATTTCTTCAGGATAAACGTGCCCTGTGGCCAGGGTAAGATCATATTGTTTTATGAGATCGAGCACGGTGAGCACCTGCGGCAACAATGCGCCATTCTCGGAAACGCGCACATAAGGCCGGGTTTGCTTGAAGAATTTGACCTCATGTTCTGAGTCATGAGTCGGCATCCAGACGATCTTCGCAAGGCCGCCCTCAACCTCGGCGAAATGACGAACGGCTTCCGGATTCACGCCGCCTACCGGCGTGTTAAGCGCGATCCCGCCGAAGACTGTCAGCCCATCCACGCCTGCATATTTGCATACCAGCCAGGCGAGGCGTGCGGTGTCGGACCAGTGGTCCTTGAAAACGACTGCCCGCAATCCGCGTTCGTGCGCAAATTTTGCGATTTCAAAGGCATCCCATTGGCGCGCGTAAACGTCCGGTCCGAAATGGGCGTGCAGATCGATAGCACCTTTCAGGATCGGGTCGGTCAGGTGACGATCAATCGAAGGCTTCCAAACTTTCTTCTTGTACGGCTCCCACGCATCCAGGTCGGTGTTCCGCGAAGGTTCGACTATCGAAGGCTTGGCGGCTGGTGCCCAGCTCACCGGTTTGTCTTCGTCCTGCGCAAAGGCGCAATGCGGCGCGACGGCCAATGCGGCAAACCCGCAAAGGGCCAGTGCGAGATGTTTCAAATCGCTCTCCTCTAATTCGCGTTATCCTAGACGCTCAGGCAGCCTTGGGCTGCCTTGACGGCAAGCCGACAAAACGCATGGCGATAATCGGCAGGATCGACAGGCCGGCCAGCAGCACGAACATGCCCATCCTCTCGAAACCCAGTTCCAGCAGCAGACCGCCGAACAGCGGGCCGGTGATTGCGCCCAGACGGCTGATGCCGATCAGCACGCCGACGCTGGTGGTACGCACCTGAGGCGGGTAGAGCGCGATGGCGATCAGCACCAGTCCCGTGAAAACGCCCACATTGCAGAAAGAGGTGAAGCCCGCGCTCAGGATCAGCCCCCACGGTGTCGGCGGCAGCAGTGCGAACAGCAGCAGCGAGATGCAGAGCAGCAGGAAGAAAAAGGCGGTCGAGCTGACCTCTCGCCCTTCGCGCGAAGTAAAGCCGATGACGATATGCCCTACTACGCCCGCCGCACCGCTTGCGAGTCCCGCATAGCCGGCTTCCGTCGGCGTCAGTCCGGTATTCACAAGCACTGTCGGCTTCCAGTTGAGGATCAGATAGCTGATTACCGCAAAGATGAACTGGGAGGCCCAGAGCAGAATCGTTGATTTCGCGCCACCGGTGGACATGAGCGTCGATACCCTGGACTTTTTCCGGCCTTCGGGCATTTCCGGAAGCTGTGTCAGTGGTTCCTGCCCCAGTCGCGCGAATACCCGGTTGAGTTTCTCAAGCGCCCCGGCGCCGGCCTTGGCGATCAGAAAGGACGGAGATTCTGTCACGAAAAGCAGAACCAACACGAAAGTCGCGGTGTTGAGCAGGGCTGTCGCCATGAACATCGCGCGCCAGCCATAGGGTTCGAGCAGCGTCGCAGCAAGCGCGCCGCCGGTCATCGTACCAAGCGAAAAGCC
>JBFXHW010000107.1:0-8694 GCA_050176605.1 Sphingobium sp.
GGTTCCTTCTCGAGGAAGGCGCCCTACCCCAGCAGGTCGATGCCGCGCTCGAAGCGTTCGGGATGGCGATGGGACCGTGCCGCGTGATGGACCTGGCCGGCCAGGACATCGGCTGGAACATCCGCAAGCGGCGCGCGGCCGAACAGCCGGATCGTCCCTACTCCAGGGTGCCTGATCTCATTTGCGAGTTGGGGCGCTTCGGCCAGAAGGCTGGCGCGGGCTTTTATCTGTACCCCGACGGCCGAACGCCCCAAGCCGATCCAGTAGTGGAAGCGTTGATTCTCGCTCATTCGCGCGAGATCGGCCTCGAGCGCCGGCCGATCCCCGACGCCGAGATCGTCGACCGCTGCATCTTCGCCATGATCAACGAGGGCGCGAAAGTCGTCGGTGGGGGCATCGCCTATCGTCCGGTCGACGTGGATATCGTCTATCTCGACGGCTACGGCTTCCCCGCGACGCTCGGCGGCCCGATGTTCCATGCCGACCGGATCGGACTGCCCGTTCTGCTGGATCGCATGCAGGCATTCGCGCGCGGCCGCCATGGCTGGGCGTGGGAGCCCGCCCCCTTGCTCGTCGAGCTTATCGCAAAAAACCAGAGCTTCGGAGACCTCAATCGATGACCAGGATCCTGCCAGGCTTGTTCGATTTGTCGGGGCGGGTGGCGCTCGTAACCGGGGGATCGCGCGGCCTCGGCTTACAGATTGCATCCGCTCTCGGCGAATATGGCGCCTCGGTTGCGCTCGTTGCGCGCAAGCGCGCGGAATTGGATGAAGCGGTGGCGGCGCTTGCCGCCGCTGGGGTCCGCGCCCTGGCCATCGATGCCGATCTCTCCGGGGTCGATGCGAGCGAGGCCGTGGTCGGCAAGGTGCTCGACGAGTTCGGACGGATCGACATCCTCGTGAACAACGCCGGGGCGACCTGGGGAGCACAGGCGGAGGAGTTTCCGCTCGCCGCTTGGAACAAGATCATCGGCCTGAATGTAACCGGCCTCTTCCTGTTGACTCAGGCGGTCGCGCAGCGCGCGTTCATTCCCGCAGGCAAGGGGGTGATCGTCAATCTGGCTTCGACCGAAGGGCTTCAGGGGCACCACCCGTCGCGGACCGGAACGATCGCCTACAACACGGCCAAGGGCGCCGTGATCAACATGACACGGGCGCTGGCTGCTGAATGGGGACCCAAAAACATCCGCGTCAACGCACTCGCGCCGGGCTTCTTCCCTTCCAAGATGACGCAGGTCACGGTCGAGGCGCACGGCGCGGACATGATCGCGCAGACGCCGCTGGGCAAACTGGGCGGCGATACGGACCTGATGGGCCCCGCGCTGCTTCTCGCTTCCGACGCTGGCGGGCACATCACCGGTCAGGTGATCGTCGTCGACGGCGGCGCGACCGTCATTTGAGGATCTGACATGGCCCATTCTCTTATCGTGCGCCGGGATATCGAGTTCCTGCTGTATGACTGGCTGGGTGTCGATCGGGTTGCCGACCGGGAAACCGTAGACGCCTTTCTCGACCTGTCGGAAAAGATCGCCGTCGAGGCGTTCCTGCCGCACTACAAGCAGGCTGACGTGGAAGAGCCCGAGCTCACCGCGGATGGCGTCCACATCTGTCCGGCCATCGGATCCGCGCTCAGGCAATATGCCGACCTCGGATTGTTCGCTGCGGGGTTCGACGAGGCGCTGGGCGGCCTTGGCCTGCCCTATTCCGCATGTGCTGCCTCGTTCGCCTATTTCGCCAGCGCCAATCTGGCGACCTCGGCATATCCGATGCTCACGGTGGCGAACGCCAGGCTGATCGCCACGTTCGGCACCGAGGCGCAGATCGCGCATTTTGCGCTACCGCAGATCGAGGGCCGCTGGTTCGGGACGATGTGCCTGTCCGAGCCTCAGGCAGGCTCTAGCCTTGCGGACGTTCGCACTCGGGCCGAGCCCGATGGCGACGACGAGCTAGGCCCCCGCTATCGTCTGGTCGGGAACAAGATGTGGATTTCCGGGGGCGACCAGGATGCGAGCGAAAACATCGTGCATCTCGTACTCGCAAAGGTTGCGGCCAGGAACGAGGCGCTGCCGGAGGGAACGAATGGGCTTTCGCTCTTCATCGTGCCGAAACGTCTCGGCGACGGCACTCCGAACGATATCGCGGTCGCTGGACTCAACCACAAGATGGGATATCGCGGTACCGCCAACTGCCTGCTCAATCTGGGAGAATCCTCTGGAGCGGTGGGATGGATCGTCGGGCAGCCCGGAGAGGGCCTGCGCCAGATGTTCCAGATGATGAACGAGGCTCGGATCAGCGTCGGCCTGGGCGCGGCGGCGGTCGGGTATCGCGGTTACCGCTTGTCAGTCGCTTATGCACAGGAACGACTTCAGGGCCGTCCGGTCGGAGTCCGCACCGGCGGGCAGGTTCCTATCATCGAGCATCCCGACGTGAAGCGGATGCTGCTCACCCAAAAGGCCTATGTCGAGGGTGCTCTGGCACTATGCCTCTATGCCGCGCGGCTGGTTGATATGGAGGACGAGGCCGACAGCGCGAGCCTGCTCGGCCTGCTCACTCCCGTGGTCAAGACCTGGCCATCGGAATATGCGCTGGCAGCCAATGACATAGCGATCCAGGTCCATGGAGGGTACGGCTACACGCGAGACTTCGACGTCGAGCAGCTATGGCGTGACAATCGCCTCAATCCGATCCACGAGGGTACCACCGGTATCCAGGCGGCCGATCTTCTGGGCCGGAAGATCCTTCGCGACGGCTCCGGCCTCAAGGTGCTCCATAGCCGCATCGCGGCGTGTGTCGGGCGGGCGGACAGCTTTGCTGAGCTTGCCAGGCACGGAGGAGCTCTGTCCAGCGCCTGGACGCAAGTTCGGGAGGTGGTGGACAAGCTCGTAGCCGGTCAGCCGGCGCGGCTTCTAGACAATGCGACCCCTTTCCTGTGGGCCTTCGGGCACGTGGTCGTCGGCTGGCTTTGGCTGGAGCAGGCGGTGCTGGCCACGGAAAACCAAGCCGAGTCGGGAGAGAGGGATGGGTTCCTCAGCGGGAAATCGCGTGCGGCCCGCTTCTTCTTCGAATGCGAACTCCCAAAGGTCGATGGTTGGCTGGCGGCAGTGTCGGCGGCTTCGGATGTGGCTGCAGGCGCCCCGCTGGCCACCTTCGAGTGAAGAATTTCAGATGAATCAGGAGTAAAGCCATGACAATCGATCTCACCGGCCGGGTGGCAATAGTTACCGGCGCCGGGGCCGGTTTGGGACGCGCGCATGCTCGCGCACTGGCCCAACGCGGTGCTCGCGTGATCGTGAACGACCTCGACGTGGCTGCCGCGGAAGCTGTATGCAAAATAATCCGGTCCGACGGTGGGGACGCGGTCCCGAACGGCGCAAACGTCACTCGGCTGGCCGAGGTCGCAGCGATGGTCGAAGATGCCGTCAGCCGGTGGGGCAAGGTGGACATCCTGGTCAACAACGCTGGCATCCTGCGCGATCGCTCGTTCGGCAAGATGGACCTCGACGACTTCAGACTGGTGCTCGACGTTCACCTTATGGGTGCCGTCAACTGCACGAAGCTGGTTTGGGACGGGATGCGCGCTCAAAACTATGGTCGGATAATCCTCACGACATCCTCCTCCGGCTTGTACGGGAACTTCGGGCAGTCCAACTACGGCGCGGCCAAGATGGCGCTCGTCGGGCTGATGCAGACGCTGGCGATCGAGGGTGCCCGCTCGAATATTCGCGTCAACTGCCTTGCCCCCAGCGCCGCGACCGGCATGACCAACGAGCTTTATACGCAGGACGCGCTCGCGGGCCTCGCCGCCGAAATGGTCAGTCCCGCAGTCGTTGCGCTTGCGGCCGAGGATGCGCCCACGAGACGGATAATCCTGGCGGGCGCGGGTAGCTTCGAACAGGCAAATATCACCATGACCGAGGGCGTGTTCCTGGGCGCGCGCGCGGACAGCGCCGATCGGCTTCTTTCTGCAATGGACCAGCTCGCTGATCGTGCGGGCGAGATGGTTCCGCAGTCTGGCGTCGAACAACACCAATATGAAGTCGAGCGCGCGAACATGGCGCATTCTGATCTGCTGAGGGCCTGAATATGCAAACTGTCTATCTCGTCGCCGCGCGCCGTACCGCGATCGGCACCTTCGGTGGAAGCCTTCGCGATGCCGAACCGGCTTCGCTGGCGGCGGCCGTATCCAGGGCGGTATTGGGGGATGCGGCGCTTGACGGGGATGCGGTCCAGAACGTGGTCTTCGGCCAGGTCATACCGACCGCTCCCCGTGATGCGTATGTAGCAAGGGTGACCGCCATGGAGGCGGGTGTACCGAAAGAGGTGCCTGCCCTGACGGTGAATCGCCTCTGCGGCTCAGGTTTGCAGGCGATCATATCCGCTGCGCAAACCTTGATGTTGGGCGATGCCGACATTGCCCTTGCCGGCGGAACGGAAGTGATGAGCCGGGCGCCCTTCTACGCGCCGGGCGTGCGCTGGGGAACCAAGATGGGCGACACGACGCTCGTCGACGGGCTGAACGGCGCACTCACCGACCCGTTCGGACGAATTCTGATGGGCGTGACCGCCGAGAATGTCGCGGAGCGCTATGGCATTACCCGTGAGATGCAGGATGAGCTTGCCGTGCTCAGCCAGCAACGGGCCACCCGCGCGATCGAAGAGGGCCGGTTCGATGGCCAGATTGTGCCCATTGAACTTAAGACGCGCAAAGGCCCGGTCCAGTTCAGCCTCGACGAACATGTGCGGCGCGATGCACGTCTGGAAGATCTTGGCAATCTCAAGCCGATCTTCAAGCGAGAAGGAGGAACGGTCACGGCCGCGAACGCGTCCGGCATCAATGATGGTGCAGCCGTCGTGCTGCTCGCGACAGAGGCAGCGGTGAAGAGCCGCGGCCTGACGCCGCTGGCAAGGCTTGTGTCCTATGGGCATGCCGGCGTGGCGCCGGACATTATGGGTATCGGCCCTGTGCCGGCAACCCGTCTCGCGCTTCAACGGGCGGGCCTCACCATAGCGGATCTCGACGTGGTCGAGTCAAATGAAGCGTTTGCGGCGCAGGCCTGCGCCGTCGCCAACGAGCTGGGCTTCGATCCTGAAAAGACCAATCCCAATGGCAGCGGAATCTCGTTGGGACATCCCGTCGGTGCGACCGGTGCAATCATCACGGTAAAGCTCGTTCACGAGTTGCACCGCACCGCCGGAAGTTATGGTCTCGCCACCATGTGCATCGGCGGCGGCCAGGGCATCGCTGCGGTTTTCGAGAGGATGTAGCCCTCCCCGCGCCGACACTATGCTGTTCCCAAAGGGGCGGCGTTGAAGATGACGCGTGGGTCGATCACGACCCGTCGCGGCAAATCGCGTCTCCTGCGCGCGAAGGCGGATTTCGCTTGTAAAACACGCGCGAGATTGCGTCCGGAAGCAATTCGCGTGAATGCCGAAATTCGGTCGCGCAGCGGCAGGTCCAATGCCACGTCCTCCGTTGGCCTGCTCCTTTTTCGCTCCTGGATCGCAGAATCTCGCGACCGTGGGACGCCCCTCGTGTGGGAGTCAAATACCCAATGGCAATCGAGAACTTAAAATGAGCGAACGATCATTAGTATAAACGCACGCAACTCGATGCGTCGCGGGAGCAGGGAGGAAGACAGATGGACACTTCGAAAAACCACTGGTGCGTAGCGGCTTGAGCTGATTCACTGCCTTTGCATGACAGCGGAGGCGGTGATGGCGGGACAGCCGGGTTTCTTCGATCTTTCGGACCGATACGAGGCGCTGAGCGCGGCGGGTGATCCGCTCGAGCGACTTGCGGCAGTCGTTGACTTCGAGGTTTTTCGTGGCCCGCTGATCGCGGCGCTGCGACGGAGCGCTCGCGGCAAGGGCGGCAGGCCGCCGTTCGATCCGGTGATGATGTTCAAGGTGCTGGTGCTGCAGGCGCTATACTCGCTCTCCGACGAGGCCACTGAGTTCCAGATCAAGGATCGGCTGTCGTTCCAGCGGTTCCTGGGGCTTGGTCTCGACGGCACGGTGCCGGACGCGACGACGGTGTGGCTGTTCCGCGAGAGGCTGGTCAAGGCGAAGGCGATCGACCGGCTGTTCGCCCGGTTCGATGCCGCGCTCACCGACCGGGGCTATCTCGCCATGGGCGGGCAGATCATCGACGCCACGGTCGTGCCCGCGCCCAAGCAGCGCAATACCGAAGCCGAGAAGGCGGCGATCAAGGAAGGCCGCGTGCCGGAAGCGTGGCAGGCGAAGCCCGCCAGGCTGCGGCAAAAGGATCGCGATGCGCGTTGGAGCGTGAAGTACACCAAGGCCAAGGTGAAGGAAGGCGCCGATCCCAAGGCGTTCGAGCCGGTCGACCTCGCCATCCCGATGTTCGGCTACAAGAACCATATGTGGACGGCCCTCCCTTGCCGGGGGTGAGCGTCGGTTCGATTCGATCGCTTGCGATCATATGTCCGGCCTACTCATGCGGGAAGCCCGCTGGCCGAGATGGTTTCCGCCACGCACATTCGCAACACATCGACGACAACGTAGTGCCATTGGTTCTTTCGGAGTGTTGTGCGTGAGGAGTCGATCGACCGCGCCATCTGCTCGTTCCTGCAAGTTCGAAGTTCAGCCTATCGGTCAGCTATCACCCTGCTCACCGGCCGTGCTGATGCTATGCGGCACTCGCAACCGGTGAGGTCTGCGGTCCGCGTAGGTAAGTTCCTCCAGAGATCATGAGGCGCCACGCGATTCGCGCGAACTTGTTCGCGAGCGCCACGGCCACCAGCTTCGGCGGTTTGCGTTCCAACATTCTCGCCACCCAAGGTGAGGGCGTCGTCCGACCGCTTCGAATGTGGCGAAGCAATGCTGTAGCTCCGACCACCAGCACGGACCTTATCATCGGATCTCCGGCCTTGGTGATCTTGCCCAACCGCGTTCGCCCACCTGTAGAATGATCTTTGGGAGTCAGACCCAGCCACGCCGCAAAGTGGCGGGCCGACTTAAAATTCCCCGCGGGCGGCGCCTTGATTGACAACAGCACAGAACCGATTGGCCCGACGCCAGGAATGGTTGCTATTCGACGGCTGAGTTCGTCCCGGCGGTGCCATGCCATCAGCTTATCGTCGACTTCCGTGAGGCGGGCCACGACGGCAGAATACTCGAGAGCCTGCTGTCGGAACAATTCCTGTGCCATTTCAGGAAGAGTGGCATCGTCCAGAATCCGATCGAGCAAAGCTTGGACATTCTGCCGGCCGGTGGCACCGACAATGCCAAACTCGGCCGCATAGCTTCGGATCGCGTTCAACAGCTGAATCTTCACACCGACCAACCGTTCGCGCACGCTCATCAGCATGCAGGCTGCTTGCTGCTCTTCGCTCTTGATCGGCACAAAGCGCATCGAGGGGCGGCTGACGGCTTCGCAGAGTGCCTCAGCATCGGCGGCGTCGTTCTTGCCTCTTTTGACGTAAGCCTTGACGTACTGCGGCGGGATAAGCCTGACATCATGCCCGAACGAACGCAGCATCCGCCCCCAGTAATGGGAACTGCCACAAGCTTCGATCGCCACCAGCGCAGGCGGAAGACGTTCAAAGAAGTCAATCATCTCCCGGCGCCGCATCTGTCGGCGCAAGATTACCTCCTCCGCCTCGTTGACGCCGTGCAGCTGATAGACGTTCTTCGAAGTGTCCATGCCAATCCGAACGATATTCTTCATGTCCCATTCTCCTTTCCAGTGCCCCGGATCTTGTGACGCATCTCTGCGCCGATATCCGCAACGTTCATTCGGAGGGCCGTCCACACCAACACATCGGCATCGACCGCGCCCATGGCCTCATCCGCACCTGGGATGCGAGCGCAGCCAATGCGCACGACGGCGCGAGGCTGCCCGAGGTGGTCAGCAAGGACAACACCGGCTCGGGCGTGTGGGCCGACACGGCCTACCGGTCGAAGAAGAACGAGGCTTTCCTCGCCAGGGGCATGTTCACCAGCCACATCCACCAGAAGAAGCCGCCACGCCGGCCGATGCCCGAGCGCATCGCCAGGGCCAATGCGAAGCGCTCTGCCGTGCGCTCGGCAGTCGAGCACGTGTTCGCCGGCCAGAAACACCGCATGGGGCTTGTCGTTCGCACCATCGGCATCGCCCGCGCCCGGATCAACGGAATGGCGAACCTGGCGTATAACTTTCAGCGCCTCGCCTGGCTCGAAGGGCGCACTGCGCCCGCGTGACGGCGAAACCGGCGCCTGCCGTCAGCCCCGTCCCGAAAATCAGCGGTTCATCGCCCCAAAACAGGAGCGGACCATCCCCTCGCGCGCCGTCACGCCGAAATCACGCCGAATCAGACGGTTCTTCGAGGTGTCCAGATGGCTCGCTACTCAATTGCGCCCAATCGAGGTGCCCTCGGCCGAATCGCCGCCCGGCGCAACGCCGCGGCAGAGCGCATTATCAAGCCTGCAAACGACTGACCAACTCCGGCGCAGCCTTAGCCGGATGGCCACTTTTCTATTGACTTGACACGAAGCCCAGCTAATGTGAACGAACGCTCATTGTTTAAACATCGTGGTACGATGCGCAGAGGATGCAGGGCGATCTGAATGTGGGGGGGGCGCCTTCCTGGCGTCGGTTCGATCTGGTCATAGGGGAGTGTAAGAAATGAGATTGTCAAAGATCCTTGGCGGTAGCGTTGCGGTACTGCCGTTGGTATTCGGTATGACTTCGATG